>DATIFD010000541.1:0-9323 GCA_035455385.1 Burkholderiaceae bacterium | reverse complement strand
CGGACGGCCGAGCAGGCCTGTCACGGCGGCTTCCGGCGCAAGACCGTCGATCGACAGGACTTCGTCGCCCGGCACCACGCCTTGTCGGGCGGCGTCCCCGTCGGCGCGCACGTCGGCAATGCGGAAGTGGCCGTTCATCCATTGGCCATACAGATCCGACGCCGTCGGCACGAGGCTGGGTGCGTCGGCTGCCGTCGGGCCGACGTTCAGGTGCGGATCCGCGAAGTGGCGCGCCATCTGCTGGATCAGCGCGATGAACTGCGGTCGCGTCGTGGCTGCGATGGCCAGCGGCGCGAAATGGGCGACGATCGCCGGTCCGTCGACGCCGGGCCGCTGAAAGTAGCCGTAGTCCAGCGTCAGCAGTTCGGTCCATTCCTGCCACGCGCGTTGCGGGTCGAAGGCCCGCGCGTCCGCAGCCAGGCATGACGCGGTCGACCACCATGCCGCGGTAGCGAGGATCGCCGCGCGCAATGCACGGCCGATCGATCGGCGCACGGCGACGTCGTGACCCGTTGCAGCGATCACTTCGTCTCGGCCGCGGCGCGGGCCAGGTCGGCATGCTTCTCTTGCAGGTACGCGTCCAGATCGAGTTCGTGCAGCTGCGCGGCGTAGCGCTCGGTGAGCGCGAACCACGAGCGCAGGCGCGCCTCGGTCCGCTCCTGCGGCGGCTTGTCGTTGGCACCGATGTACGCCAGCAGGGCCAGGTAGTAGCGGATGACGTTGCGCTCGAGGGCGGCGCGTTCGCCGCGAATGTGGACAGGTTTGCCGTCGGCGTCCTTGCCGTCCACCGTGAAGCCGATCTTCGAGCGGCCCGCTGTGGCCAGGTAGGCCTCCATGGCCAGCTTGGCCATGAAGCCGTAGCTGTACGCATAGCCCAGGTGCACGAAGCTGCGGTCGTTGCCCAGCGGCACGGCCTCGAGCACGATGAGGTAGTCGCTCGTCGACAGCGGCCCGCTGTCGGCCTGTAGCGCGACGCGCAGGTACCTCGCCGAGGCACTCTCGATGCGCAGCCCGTAGGCCATGCGGTACGTCGCGCCGGCCCCGCCGGTCTGCTTGGGGCCGACCACCAGCGTCAGCACGTCGCCGGAGCCGGCCTTCGACGGCTGGCATCCATGCACGTTCAGGTGCAGGAACAGGAACTCGCAGACGGTGGTCGGCGACTTGAAGGTCGAGGCCACCTGCTCGATCGAATGGTCCACCTCGGCCCAGACGTCGCCGCCAACCCGGCTGTCGGCCTCCTGCGACGTCAGGACCAGCGGCGCGCCGAAGGCGCTGGCCCGCAGCTTGGCTTGCAGCTCGGCATGCTTGGCCTGCAGCGCCGCGACCGCACCGGCTGCGGCTTGCGGGGTCTGGGCCAGCGAGGCCGCTGCCAGCAGCAGTGCCGACAACCAGACGATGACCTTGGCGCGGTGCCACCCCATGCGCTCGTCCCCTTTCGCGATTGGCTGCGGCCAACGTCCAAGCCGCGGTGCGAGCCTACCGCATTGCGAGGTCGCGATCGAGGATGCTAGCGATCGAGGATGCGCTCGACCCAGCCGCGCACGGCGTCGAGCGCGGCGTCGAGCACCTCGGCGTCGCCGCGCCCGGACCTTGCCGGCACGTGCAGCGAATGGTCGCCCTCGGGCACCCAGACCAGCGAGGCGGTGCCGTGCAGCGCGTCGACCGTGGGCTCGATGAGGCTGGCGTCGGCCAGCTCGTCGCGCGTGCCCTGCACGAACAGCATCGGCAACTTCACGGCCGCGAGGTGCTGCGCACGGTCGATCGACGGCTTGCCCGCGGGGTGCAGCGGAAAGCCGAAGAACAGCAGCCCCGCCACGCCGGGCAGCGGCGCGGCCGCCTGCGCCTGCGAGGTCATGCGCGCACCGAACGACTTGCCGCCGGCCACCAGCGGCAGGCGCGGCAGCCGCCGCGCCGCCTCGGCGACGGCCGCGCGCACCGCGGCGTGAGCGACCTTCGGCGTGTCCGGTCGGCGCGTGCCGCGCTCCATGTACGGAAACTGGTAGCGCAGCGTCGCGATGCCGCGTTCGGCCAGCCCGAGCGCCACGCGGGTCATGAACGGGTGTTCCATGCCGGCGCCGGCGCCATGGCCGAACACGTAGCACGCCAGCGGCGAGGCCGGCACCTCGAGCAGGCCCGAAACGGCACTGCTGCCGTCGATCGTGATGCGCAGGCGTTCGGACACTAGCGTTGCAGACGGCGGTACGCGCTGAAGTGACGCAGCGCGAGTTGTCCCTTGCCGAGCTGCTCGTACAAGCGCGCGGCGTTGAAATGGGCATCGGCGAAGTCGGGTGCCAGCTGCAGACACGTCTCGTACGCGGCCAGCGCGTCGTCGGGGCGGTGCAGGTCTTCCAGCGCCAGCGCGCGGTTGTAGTGCAGCCGCGGCTCGTGCGGCGAACTCTCGAGCCCGCGGTCGTAGACGGCCAGGGCGTCGACGAGCCGCCCAGCCTCGTACAGCAGCGCACCGAGATTCAGCGTGGCGTCGGCCACATCGACGCCGTGCGCGATCGCGTCGCGGTAGGCGTGCTCGGCCGCCGTGGGGTCGCTGGCCTCCAATTCGCGCGCGTGCGCGATCGCCTCGTCGCCATGCGAGGTCGCCGCCGGCCGCGCCGGCGCAGCGGCCGCATCGAGCTCGCGCGCGATCAGCGCCACCGTGCCGCCGGACGGGGCGACCTCGAAGTCCAGCAGCATCTGCCGCGACTCGGGGTCCCACTGCACGCCGCCTTGCTGCACGGCCACCTCGCTGCCGACCGCGCTGATGCGCAGGCCGCTCAGCGGCAGCTGCTCGGGCAGTTGCTCGCGCAGGCTCTGCAGCGCCTTCACGATGCGCCGCGGTGGGATCCTGGCCGCGCGCAGCCGGTGCGCCGTGCGCAGCAGCACCACGTCCTGGAACGAGAACTGGTATTCGTTGTGCGGCCCGCGGGCCGGCGTGACGAAGCCGGCGTCGACCAGCCGCGACACGGTGTCCGCGGACAGCCCGAGCATCTCGCGCACGCTCTTCAGCGAATGGGCCTTGGACACGACACCTCAGCGTCCGGGCCGCAGCGGCGCGACGCGAAGGCGGGCAGTCACCCGCGAACGGGTTTGCGGCTGCGGGGCGGGGTTCACGCGCGGGTGCTACTTCCTGGCTCGCGCGCGTGCCGGCGCGGTGCCGGCTTCGGCGGCGACGGCACGGCGTACGCCCTTGCGCTCTTTCAGCGTCTCGTCGACCGGCGTCTCGGCCTTGGCGGTCTTGGCTGGCGCTGCCTTGCCGTTGCCGCCCGTGGCCGCACGCTTGCCGAGGCTGGCGCGCAGCGCTTCCATCAGGTCGATCACCTGGCCACCGGCCGGCGACTCGACCTCCTCGTGGGCGACGATCTGCTGGCCAGCGATCTTGCGGTCGATGGCGGCCAGCACGCGTTCCTTCTCTTCGTCCTTGTATGCCGCGGGGTCGTAGCCGTCCTCGGCGATCTGGTCGATCAGCTGCATCGCCAGGTCGAGCTCGCCCTGGGTGACGTCGACCTTCTCGATGTGCAGATCCTTCAGCGAGCGCACCTCGGCGGAGAAATACAGCTGCTGCAGGACCAGGCCGTCCTCGGCCGGGCGCACCTGCACCACGTAGCGCTTGGCCTTCCACGACCAGCGCGCGAGCGCGCAGCGCCCGCTCTTGCGCATGGCCTCGGCCAGCAGCGCATATGGCTTGCCGCCGCGCTTGTCGGGCGCCAGCATGTAGGCCTTGTCGTAGTAGATCGGGTCGATCGACTTCTCGGGCACGAAGGCGACGATGTCGATCACGTGATCCGAGCCTTCCTCCAGCGCCTTCAGCTCGCCGGGCTCGAACAGCACGAATTTGTCCTTCTCGAACTCGTAGCCCTTGACCATGTCGGCGCGGTCGACCACCTTGCCGTCCTTCTCCGACACGTATTGCTGGCGGACGCGCGAGCCGTCCTTGGCCAGCAGGTTGAAGCGCACGCTGGCCGAGCTTTCGGTGGCCGAGTAGAGCTTGACCGGAATCGACACCAGGCCGAAGCCCAGTGTCAGCGACGCGATCGATCGTGCTGCCATCGTATTCTCCTGGCGGTCGCCGCGCGGGTTGCCACCGCCGGCGGACGGCAAGCATAAGCCCGGCCACGCGTTCGCAGGCGGCAAGGGGTCGCGAAATCGCCTACACGGCCGCGCGGCTGTTGTATCCGAGCCGCTTCATCGCCGCGGCCAGTCCCTGGCGGGTGCCCCAGTAGCCGACCCACGGATCGCTGCGCTGGAACGACAGGTGCTCGCGCGCATCGGCGATCGTCCACTGCGCGCCCGACTTCAACGCGCCCAGCTGGTCCCACGGCACCGGCATCGACACGCCGAGACCGGGACGGGCGCGCGCCGAATACGCCGCCACCGTGGTGGCGCCGAAGGCATTGCGGATGTGGTCGATGAACACCTTGCCGATGCGGTTGTGCGCGCCGCTCTTGGCCGAGAAGCGGCCCGGCACGACGCGCGCCATGTGCTCGACAACCGCCTGCGAGAAGCCCTTGACGGTGTCCCAGTCGTGGCGCGGTGCGATCGGCACCACCACGTGCAGGCCCTTGCCGCCGCTGGTCTTGAGCCACGCCTGCAGGCCAAGCTCGCGCAGGAAGGCGTGCACCAGCGTCGCGGCCTCCTGCACGCGCGGCCACGCGACGCCGTCGCCCGGATCGAGGTCGAACACGATGCGGTCGGGTTTGTCGATCGCGCGCACGCCGGCATTCCAGGTGTGGAACTCGATCACGTTCAGTTGCGCGGCGCTGGCGATGCCTTGCTCGCTGTTCACTTCAAGCAGCGCCTCGTGGTCGGGCCACAGCGCGCGGTCGAGCGTCTTCACGCCTGGCAGCTGCAGCTGACCCAGATGCTTTTGGAAGAACAGCTCGCCGGTCACGCCGTCGGGGCCGCGCACCAGCGAACAGGGCCGACCCTTGAGGTGCGGCAACAGCCACGGCGCCACGCTCTCGTAGTAGCGGACGAGGTCGAGCTTGGTGGCGCCGCTGGCCGGGTCGATCACGCGTTCGGGATGCGTCACCTTGGTCGGCTTGGCCGCGCGCCGCAGCGGCATCGCGCCGGCCGGGGCGGTCGCCGATTCGCGCACCACCTCCCTGGCCGGCTTGTCGGCGCGCAGACCCCGATACTTGGCGTGGCGGATGTGACCCTCGGGCGTCCAGTCGGCGAACGCGACCTCGGCCACCAACTGGGGCCTGACCCAGCGCTCGGCCGCGCCGCTGCGACGCGGCCAGCGCTTGCCGCCCTGGCTCGCGGCGGCGAACGGCGTCGCGCGCACCTCGAGCTTCAGCAGCCGAGCCTTCAGGTCGGCAGCGACTTGACCCGTCCAACCGGTGCCGACGTTGCCCGCCGGCTGCAGCCGGCCCTCGTCGTCGTAGACACCGAGCAGCAGGCTGCCGATCTCCGACGACGCGGCGTCGCCGCCGCGGTCGGTGAAGCCGGCGACGACGAATTCCTGGCGCTGCTGGGTCTTGAGCTTGAGCCAGTGGTCGGTGCGGCGCGACACGTACGGCGCGTCGTCGCGCTTGGCGATGATGCCTTCGAGCTTCAGCTGTTCCACCGAGCGCATCAGGTCGACAGGGTCGGCGTCGAACGCGCTGCTGAGGCGCACATGCTCGCCTTCGTGCCGTGCCAGCACCGCCTCGAGCAGCGCACGGCGCTCGCGCAGCGGCGCGGCGCGCAGGTCGTGCCCTGCGAAGTACGCCACGTCGAACACGAAGTACACGATCTCGCGCGTGGCCTTGCCGTCGAAGGCGTTTTGCAGCGCATTGAAGTCGGGCAGGCCGTCGGGCCCGAGCACGACCACCTCGCCGTCGAGCCAGGTGCGCGCGAGCTTCAGCGTCGAGAGCTCGCGCACCAGCGCCGGCATCTTCGACGACCAGTCGTGGCCGTTGCGCGTGAACAGGCGCGGTGCGGCACCGGACTCGAACCGCGCCAGCATGCGATAGCCATCGAGCTTGATCTCGAAGATCCAGTGGCCGTGCGCCGGCAGTGCGCTGGCCGGCGTGGCCAGCTGCGGTGCCAGCGCGGCCGGCAGTGGGGCCGGCACCGCGGCCGCGGGCAGCGCGACGCCGGCCGCCTTGCGCGCACGCCCCTTGGCCGGCGGCGGTGACGCAGTCTCGGGCTCCGGGCCCACGCTGTCGGGCAGCGCGCGCACGACGTCGTACTCCAGCCGCGAGCGCGCGTGGGTGTCGCGCTTCTTGAACAGGATCCACGGGTCGCCGCGCTCGCCGTCCTTGGGCTTGATGCGCACCAGCTCCCATTGACCGCGCAGTTTCTGCCCGTGCAGCGTGAACAGCAGCTTGCCGTCGGCCAGGCCCTGCGCGGGGTCACCCACCGGCTCCCAACTGCCGCGGTCCCACACGATGACGGTGCCGGCGCCGTACTGGCCCTTGGGGATCGTGCCCTCGAAGCGGTTGTACGAGATCGGATGGTCCTCGGTGCGCAGCGCGATGCGCTTGTCGGTGGGGTCGAAGCTCGGGCCCTTGGGCACCGCCCACGACCACATCACGCCGCCGTGCTCGAGGCGCAGGTCGTAGTGCAGCCGCGTGGCCGCGTGCTTCTGCATCACGTAGGCCAGCGGGCCCGGGCGCGCCGTCGCGTCGTCGCCCGCCGGCTCGGGAGTGGCGGCGAAGTTGCGCTTGGCGCGGTACTCGCGCAGCGGCTGGGCGGGGCGGGCGCACATGCGTGCGCGCCATTGTGGCGGACGCGCCGACCCTGCGCGGCACGGGCCTTCGCCACCGCCGGCATACTGCCGGCTCGCTTGCGAGGAGTCGACGATGGAGTACCGCCGCCTGGGAACGAGCCCACTCAAGGTGTCGCCGCTGTGTCTGGGCACGATGATGTTCGCCGACCAGACCGACCTCGGCACGGCGCGCGAGATCGTCGCGCACGCGCAGGACCACGGCGTCAACTTCATCGACACCGCCGACGTCTACAGCCTCGGCAAGTCCGAATCGATGGTCGGCGAGCTGATCGGGGGCCGCCGCGACGACTGGATCGTCGCCACCAAGCTCGGCAACCGCATGTCGGAGCGGCCCAACGAGTCGCAGTACTCGCGGCGCTGGATGCAGCGTGCGTGCGAGGCCAGCCTGCGGCGGCTGGCGATCGACTGCATCGACGTCTACTACCTGCACCGCGATTTCAACGGCATGCCGCTGGACGAGCCGCTGCGCGCGATCGAGCAGCTGCTGCGCGACGGCAAGATCCGCTACTGGGGCCTGTCGAACTTCCGCGGCTGGCGCATCGCCGAGGCGGTGCACGCCGCGCGGGCGATCAACATGCCGGGTCCGGTGGTGTGCCAGCCGTACTACAACCTGCTGAACCGCCAGCCCGAGGTCGAGTTGCTGCCCGCGTGCGCGCACCACGGCCTCGGCGTCGTGCCCTACAGCCCGATCGCGCGCGGCGTGCTCACCGGCAAGTACGCGCCGGGCGCCGAGCCGTCACAAGGCACGCGCGCCGGGCGCGGCGACAAGCGGATGATGGAAACCGAGTTCCGCGCCGAATCGCTGCACGCCGCGCAGGCGCTGCAGGCGCACTGCGCGCGCAAGGGCGTGGCGCTGGCGCACTTCGCCACCGCGTGGGTGCTGGCGCACCGCGCGGTCAGCGCGGTGATCGCCGGCCCGCGCACGCTGGCGCAATGGCAGGACTACTTCGGTGCGCTCGATTGCACGCTCGATGCCGAGGACGAGGCGCTGGTCGACTCGCTGGTGTCGCCCGGCCACGCGTCGACGCCCGGCTACAACGACCCGGCGTATCCCCTGGAGCCGCGCCGCGCGACCTGACCGTCGTCAGCCGATGCGCAGCCGCCGGTAGCGCAGCGAGTCGATCAGCGGCTCGCTGCCGGCGCGCCGGTGCTCGTGCACGATCTCGACCAGCCCGTGTTGCGCCATCTGCTTGATCTCACGCGCGACCGCGTCGTAGACGTGGGGGTTCTCCAGCGCGCTGCCGGCGTGCGGCAGCTCCTGCTCGACACGCAGCTCGGAATCGAGAAACACCGCTCGTGCAAGGCTCAACATCGTGATCGCTCCGTGTGCGCGCTGGACTGTGCCACGGCGCGAGCGTCGCCACGCAAGCACCCCGGAGTGCGCTCGGGCATGCACAACCATCGTCGTCGTGCACCAACGTGCGGCGCGCCAATCGGCACACCGCTCGATCGCTTAGCGCCTGCTCACTTGGTGCGAGCGCAGGCGCTGCCGCTTGACGCGCGGGTCGCGGTTGACTAGAAGGCGCGCGGCGCGCCGGCGCAACGACGATTCGGTCCGCGTCACCGGCTGGCCGGCGACGCCGCAACCGGTCGCTGGTTGATGCACGTCCACGCCACGCGGCCCATCAGCTGTCGCAGGTCGGGCAATTGCGGGGGCGCATAGACCGCTTCGGCCACCTGGTTGATCAGCGACACCGGGTACAGCTCGCGCGACGTGAGGCGGGCGCGCACCTTCGACACCGCCTGCTGGCGCGCCACGTTCTGGCTGCGCTCGACGTGCAGGAAGAACGCCACGTCGGTGCGCGTGAAGCACAGCGCCACGTGCTGGCGCGGCGCGCCAACGTCGACCTTGCGCTCCGCAGCGCACTGGAACAGCGTGTCGGCCGCGAGTTCGCCCGGGTGGTGCACCGTGCCGGCGTCGATCCGCCGGAACACGTCGTCGGCCAGTGCCTCGGCATTGGCATCGCCTTGCAGGTGCGGCGTCACCGTGTCGCGGTTGCGGCCGGTCATCATGTAGTTGCGCGCGATGTTCAGCACCAGGAATGCCTGCGCATCGCAGGCGCGGAACGCGTCGCGCGAGGCGGCGTTCGGTGCGCTGGCTGGCCGTGCGCCCGACGTCGTGGCCGCCAGCGTACACGCCACCGCGAGCAGGGCATGCCACAGCACGCCCGGCCGGGCGGCTCGCACGGGCGGAATCGATGGTCGACGCGTCATCGGCCCACGATAGCGGCATTCGCGGGTCGCCCGGTCGCGGTGCGCCGGCACGGTGTGCGATTGCGCATGGCGGCGGCCCGATCGCTCAGGCATCGGCGTGGCGCGCGCGCGTCATCGCGCGGTAGACCTTGGCCAGTTCGTCGGGCAGCGCCGCGAGGTCCTTGATCACCATGTAGCGAAGCGGCGGGCACATGCGGCGCAGGTAGTCGTGCCCGGCCGGGTCGATCGACAGGCAGAAGGTCTGCAGGCCCAGCGCCTGCGCTTCCTTCAGCGCATGGGCGGTGTCCTCGAGGCCGTAGCGCAGGTCGCGCGGCTCGGGGCCGTAGTCGATGTCTTCGGGATAGCCGTCGGTCAGCACGATCAGCGCGCGCTGCCGCTGCGGCTGGCGCGCCAGCTGCGCGCT
>DATIFD010000540.1:0-17039 GCA_035455385.1 Burkholderiaceae bacterium | reverse complement strand
TGGCATCTACCGTTCGAGGATCTACCGCCGTTGCCGCGCCGCGTGCTGGCGCACTGACCGCGGGGCGTGCGCCAGTTCGCTCAGGCACGCCACGCACAGGCAGCCGCGATAGCGCCCGCGCAGCTCGGCCAGCGTGGCAGCGCTCAGGCGCAGCGTCGTGCAGGCGCACGGTTGCGGGTCGTCGATGCCGCAGTGGAACGCGCGGCCGCATCGCGGGCAGCGCGCGTCCTCGCCCTGCCTGCCGGAACCGGTACTGGCTTCAGCGGCCAAACAAGCCCTGGTGCTGCTGGCGCAGCAGGTTCTTCTGCACCTTGCCCATCGTGTTGCGCGGCAGCTCGTCGACCAGGAACACGCGCTTGGGCACCTTGAAGTTGGCGATGCGCTCCTTGAGCGCCGCGATGATCGCCGCGCCGTCGAGCGCGCTGCCGGGCTTGGCCACCACCATCGCGACCACGCCCTCGCCGAAATCGGGGTGCGGCACGCCGACCACGGCCGATTCGGCGACGCCGGGCAGCTCGTTGATGAAGCCCTCGACCTCGGCCGGATAGACGTTGTAGCCGCCGCTGATCACCAGGTCCTTGCTGCGGCCGACGATCGAGACGTAGCCCCGCTCGTCGACCTTGCCGACATCGCCGGTCTTGAACCAGCCGTCGGCGGTGAACTCTTCCTTCGTCTTGTCCGGCATGCGCCAGTAGCCGCTGAACACGTTGGGACCCTTGACCTGGATGCCGCCGATCTCGCCGGTCGGGCAGGGCTTGCCGTGGTCGTCGCACACGCGCAGCTGCACGCCGGGCAGCGGAAAACCCACCGTGCCGCGCCGGCGCTCGCCGTCCTCGGCGCGGTAGGGGTTGCTGGTCAGCATCACCGTCTCGCTCATGCCGTAGCGCTCGAGGATGGTGTGTCCGGTGCGCTGCACCCAGGCGTCGAAGGTCTCCACCTGCAGCGGGGCCGAGCCGGAGATGAACAGCCGCATGTGTGCGCAGGCCTCGCGCGTCAGCGCGGCTTCCGCGAGCATGCGGGTGTACAGCGTCGGCACGCCCATGAACACGGTGGCGTCGGCGAAGCGCGCGATCGTCGCCCTGGGATCGAAGCGCGAGAACCAGATCATCTTGCTGCCGTTGAGCAGCGCGCCATGCGAGGCGACGAACAGGCCGTGCACGTGGAAGACCGGCAGCGCGTGGATCAACACGTCGCCGCTGCGCCAGCCCCAGTAGTCCTTGAGCACGCGCGCGTTGCTCACCAGGTTGCCGTGCGACAGCATCGCGCCCTTGCTGCGTCCGGTGGTGCCGCTGGTGTAGAGGATCGCCGCCAGGTCGTCGACGGCGCGCAGCGCGGGCGTGTGCGCATCGCTCATCCACGACGCGCGCTCCAGCAGGCTGCCGCTGCGGTCGTCGCCGAGCGTGAACACGTTCTTCGTGCCGCGCCTGAACGCCAGCCGCGAGATCCAGGTGAAGTCCTTCGGCGCGCACACCACCACCGCCGGCTCGGCGTCGGCGATGAAGTACTCGATCTCCGCGCTCTGGTAGGCGTTGTTCAGCGGCAGGACCACCAGGCCCGCGCGCTCCACCGCCAGGTACAGCATCAGCGCCTCGACACTCTTGTCGACCTGCACCGCGACACGCGACCCCGCCGGCAGCTCGAGCGACGCGAACACGTTGGCCAGCATCGCGCTGCCGCGCTCCAGGTCGTGCCAGGTGTAGTGCAGCGGTGCGCCGGCGCCGTCGGCGGTCTCGATGGCCACGGCATCGAGATCGGCCGGGAACGCGGCGCGCAGGGCGGCAAAGATGTTGGCGTTGCTCACGGTGTGGAGTCGACGGCCGGTGCAGGTCCTCGCGGGGGCGCCAATTTAGCATCCGGCCAAACCCGAGGGTCGCGGCACCGCGCCGGCGCTGCACCGCCATGGCGGTGCGCGGGTCATGGTATCCACCAGAAGTCGGCACGCCGCGTCTCGCTAGAGTTGAACCTGCTCGGCAGGCGCGCACCGCTGGCGACGAAGGCCGCCGACCCCGCGCGTCTGCCGACCGCAACCACAGGAGACCGCCGTGACCAAACGCCGTTGGATTCGCCTCGTATCGGGTGTGCTGGCTGCCGCCGCGCCGTTCGCCGCCGCGCTGGCACAGACCGTGACGCTGAAGGCGTCGCACCAGTTTCCCGGCGGCAAGGGCGACGTGCGCGACGAGATGGTGCAGATGATCGCGCGCGACGCCAAGGCGGCGAACGTCGGGCTCGAGGTGCAGGTCTTTCCGGGTGCGTCGCTGTTCAAGCCCAACGAGCAGTGGAACGCGCTGGTGAACGGCCAGCTCGACATCTCGTCGTTCCCGCTCGACTATGCCAGCGGCAAGGTGCGCGCGTTCGGCGCCACGCTGATGCCCGGGCTGGTGCGCAGCCACGAGCGCGCCGCGCGCATGACCGATTCGCCGTTCATGAAGGAGATCCGCGCCAAGATCGAGAAGGCCGGCGTGATCGTGCTGTCCGACGCCTGGCTCGCCGGTGCGATGGCGTCCAAGCGCGGCTGCATCCGCACGCCCGCCGACGTGAAGGGGCTGAAGTTCCGCTCCGCCGGCCCGACCTTCGCCGCCATGTGGCAGGCCGCCGGTGCGTCGATCGTGTCGATCCCCAGCAACGAGGTCTACAACGCGCTGCAGACCGGGGTGGCCGAGGCCACCGACACCAGCAGCGGCAGCTTCGTCTCGTTCCGCCTGTACGAGCAGGTGAAGTGCCTGACCGCGCCCGGCGACAACGCGCTGTGGTTCATGTACGAGCCGGTGCTGATGTCCAAGAAGGTGTTCGACCGGCTCGACAAGAAGCAGCAGGACGTGCTGCTGGCCGCCGGCCGCAAGGCGCAGGCCTACTTCGCCAAGGAGGCCAAGGGCCTCGACGACGAGATGGTCAAGGTGTTCAAGGACCACAAGGTCGAGGTCGTGACGCTGACCCCCGCCGAGTACGACGCCTGGGTCAAGGTGGCCCAGCAGAGCTCCTACGCGGAGTTCGCCAAGGAAGTGCCCGACGGCAAGCAACTGGTCGACGCCGCGCTTGCAGTCAAGTAGGCGCACGTCGCTGGACCGCTTCATCGGCGCGGTCAGGGGCGCTTCGTTCGCGCTGGGCGCCGTGGCCGCGGCGCTGATCGCGCTCGGCGTGGTCGTGGTGTGCCACATGGTGTTCGTTCGCTACGTGCTCGGGCAGAACACGATCTGGCAGACCGACTTCGTCACCTACAGCCTGGTCGCAGCCACCTTCATCGGCAGCCCGTACGTGCTGATGACCCGCGGCCACGTCAACGTCGACGTGCTGCCGCACTACGCCGCGTCGCGCCTGCGCTACCGCCTGGCGGTGTTCGCCGCGTTCGTGACGCTGGCGTTCGCGGTCGCGATGACGATCCTCACCCTCCTGTTCTGGAAGGAGGCCTGGGACAACCGCTGGGTGTCGGACACCATGTGGCGCGCGCGCCTGTGGATTCCGTACGCGAGCATGCCGATCGGTCTGGCGATGCTCACGTTGCAGTGCGTCGCCGACCTGGCCGCGCTGCTCAGCGGGCGCGAGCCGCCGTTCGGCATGTCGAGGGTGACGTCGTGAGCCGCCGCCGGGCGGCCCCAAGGTCGCTCGCAGGGGCAGCGGGCCAGGGGATCCGATGAGCCCGCTGACCCAGGGGTTGCTGGTGCTGCTGGTCACGCTGGCGATGCTGCTGTCGGGCGCGCCGGTGGCGTTCGGCCTGGGCGTGATCTCGCTCGTCTTCATCGTGGTGTTCCACGGATTCAGCGCGCTGCACGTGGTGGCCGAGACCTTCTACGCCGGCCTCAACGACTTCACGCTGGTGTCGATCCCGATGTTCGTGATGATGGGCGCGGCGATCGGCTCGTCGCCCGCGGGCAAGGATCTCTACGAGGCGCTCGAGCGCTGGCTCTATCGCCTGCCCGGCGGGCTGGTGATCTCCAACATTGGCGCCTGCGGCCTGTTCGCCGCGCTCACCGGCTCGTCACCCGCATGCTGCGCCGCGATCGGCAAGATGGGCATCCCGGAGATGCGCAAGCGCGGCTATCCCGACGACGTCGCCACCGGCTCGATCTGCGCCGGCGGCACGCTCGGGATCCTGATCCCGCCGTCGATCACGTTCATCCTCTACGGCATCGCGACCGAAACTTCGATCGGGCGGCTCTTCCTCGCGGGCGTGCTGCCGGGCGTGATGCTCACGGGCCTGTTCATCCTGTGGACGCTGTTCACCATCTGGCGGCGGGGCTTCCGCGCGCACGCGGTCGACTTTCGCTATTCGTGGCGCGAGAAGTTCCACTCGATACCGAAGGTGGCGCCGTTCCTCGCCATCATCGTCGGCGTGATGTACGTGCTGTACGGCGGCGTGGCCACGCCCTCCGAGGCCGCCGGCGTCGGCGCGGCGCTGTGCGTCGTGATGGCGGTTCTGGTCTATCGCATGTGGAAGCCCGCCGCCTGGTGGAGCATCCTGCGCGACACGATGCGCGAGTCGGTGATGATCCTGATGATCATCGCCGCGGCGGTGCTGTTCGGCTACATGCTGACGTCGCTGTACCTCACGCAGACGCTGGCCCAGGCGATCGCCGACATGCACGCCAACAAGTGGGTGCTGATGGCGATGATCAACGTTTTCCTGCTGGTGTGCGGCTTCTTCATCCCGCCGGCGGCGATCATCCTGATGACCGCGCCGATCCTCTATCCGATCATCAAGGCCGCGGGCTTCGACCCGGTGTGGTTCGGCGTGATCCTGACGATCAACATGGAGATCGGGCTGATCCACCCGCCGGTTGGGCTGAATATCTACATCGTCAAGTCGATCGCGCCCGACATTCCGGTGACGCGCATCATGTGGGGCACGATCCCCTACGTGCTGTGCATGATGCTGGCGATCGTCATCCTGTGCGTGTTCCCGGAGATCGCCACCTGGCTGCCCGGCAAGCTGATGGGCTGAGGCTGGACGCAAGGGCCCGGAAGGAGCCTTGCGCCTGCCGAAGGCCCGGCCGCGATACAAGCGGCCGGGCTGGGGGCGCTCACGACAGCAGCGCCGACAGTGCGCGCGAATGCACCACCCGTCCGTGCACGAAGCGGTCGTGGCAGGTCTCGATGCGCGCCAGGTCGTAGAGGTAGTTCACCATCAGCCCGGCCGACTGCTTGAGCCCCTTGGACGACAGGTTGGCGTGGGCGTTCAGCCGTTCGAGGCGCGCGCCGTTGTCGAGGTGGAAGCGCGCCACCGGGTCGCCGCCCGGCGTCGGCGAGGCGATCACGAGGTACAGCGCCGCCAGCCGCCACAACGCCTGGTGGGCGGCCGCCGGCATCGCCTGCAGCGTGGCGGCATGCGTCAGGCCGGCGAGGTCTTCGCCGCAGGCCTTGCGCAGCGCGACCAGTGACTGCAGCGCAGCCTCGGCCTGCGCGGGCTTGATGCCCGGCAGCGCATCGGGCCGCTGCAGCTTCGCCAGCCACGGCACCAGCGTCGGTATCGGCGACAGCGTGCAGAAGGCCTTCAGCTGCGGCAGCTCGCGCTTGAGCTCGTCGGCCACGCGCTTGATCAGGAAGTTGCCGAGCGAGACGTTGCGCAGCCCGGGCTGGCAGTTGCTGATCGAATAGAACACGGCGACCTTGAACTGGTCGCTCGCCAGCGGCGCCGACTTCTTGTCGATCAACGGCGCGATCGCGCCGGCCATCTCGGGCACCAGCGCCACCTCGACGAAGATGAGCGGCTCGTCGGGCAGTTGCGGGTGGAAGAACGCGAAGCAGCGGCGATCGGGCTGCAGGCGGCGGCGAAGGTCGTCCCAGCCGTCGATCTCGTGCACCGCCTCGTGGCGGATGATCTGCTCGAGCAGTTGCGCCGGCGAGTTCCAGTCGACGCGGCGCATCTGCAGGAAGCCGGCATTGAACCAGCTCGACAGCAGGTGCAGCAGGTCGGCCTCCAGCGCCTGCAGATGCGGCTGCCTGGGCAGGCGCTCGAGCAGCGCGCGGCGCAGCCGCACGATCGCCGCGGTGCCGCCGGGCGCGCGATTGAGGCGGCGAAACAGCTCCTGTCGCGGCGCCTCGACCGCTTTCGTCAGCCGCATCAGTTGTTCGGCGCCGGGGTTCGCCGCATAGGCCTGCGCGCTGGCCAGCACCGCCTTCGGCTCGGGGTTGAAGTCGCGCGCCAGGTGGTCGAAGAAGCGCGCGCGCCGGTCGTCGGCCAGCGCGTCGAGGCGCTCGACGACGCCGGCGGCGATCGCCGGGCCGTTGGCCTCGCCGCGCTCGGACAGCAGCCCGCGGCACTCGGCGAGCAGCGCGCGCAGCGCATGATCCTGGCGCAGGCCCAGCGCCTTTGACTTCAGGTCGGCTAGCAACACCGCGAACCCCGGGGGTAAGAGCGCAATGGTGCCATCGCGCGCCGCGTCGCGGGTTTTCGAGTGTCAACGCGACGCAGCGCGGAGGCGACCGCGCGTTACAGTTTGTCCGCGATGGCCTCCGACGAACGCGTCCTGCCGCACAGCGCCGACGGTGTGCTGAAGCTCGCCGCGCGCTCGATGTTCGACCTGTTCGCGCAGACCGCGATGGGCATGATGGTGGTCGACCGCAGCCACCGCATCGTCTGGATCAGCGAGGGCTACAAGCGATTCCTGCCGGCGCTCGGCTTCGACAGCGAGGGCGATTTCGTCGGCAAGCTCGTGGAAGCGGTGGTGCCCAACACGCTGATGAACCAGGTGATCGAGACCGGCCGCCCGATCCTGGTGGACCTGCTCACCAACAAGGCCGGCACCTTCCTGGTCAGCCGCCTGCCTCTGCGCGACGACGACGGCCAGGTGATCGGCGCCGTCGGCCTGGTGCTGATGGACCATCCCGAGTCGACGATGCAGCCGCTGATGACCAAGTTCGTGCGGCTGCAGCGCGAGCTCGAGGACGTGCAGCGCCAGCTCGCCGCGCAGCGGCGGCCCAAGTACACGATCGCCAGCTTCATCGGCGCGAGCCCGGCGGCGCTCGAGGTCAAGCGCCAGGCACGGCGCGTGGCCGGCACCGATTCCACCGTGCTGCTGCTGGGCGACACCGGCACCGGCAAGGAGCTGCTCGCGCACGCGATCCACGCCGCGTCGGCGCGCGCCGCAGCGCCGTTCGTCACGGTGAACATCGCCGCGGTGCCCGAGACGCTGCTCGAGGCCGAGTTCTTCGGGGTCGCGCCCGGCGCCTACACCGGCGCCGACCGCAAGGGGCGCGACGGCAAGTTCGTGCTGGCCGACCGCGGCACGCTCTTCCTCGACGAGATCGGCGACATGTCGCTGCCGCTGCAGGCCAAGCTGCTGCGCGCGCTGCAGGAGCAGGAGGTCGAGCCGCTGGGCAGCAACCGCGTGCGCAAGGTCGACGTGCGCGTGATCGCGGCCACCAGCCGCGACCTGTCGGCGATGGTGGCGCAAGGCACGTTCCGCGCCGATCTCTACTATCGGCTGCACGTGCTGCCGATCCGGCTGCCGCGGCTGGTTGACCGGCTGGAGGACCTCGAACCGCTGGCCGATGCGCTGCTCGACGACATCGCGCGGCGCAGCGGGCTGCCGCACAAGGCGCTGGCCGACGACGCGATGGAGCTGCTGGCGCGGCACAGCTGGCCAGGCAACATCCGCGAGTTGCGCAACGTGCTCGAACAGGCCGCGCTGATGACCGATGACCTGGTGCTCGGCGCGCGGCACCTGTCGCTGGCCCCGGTACCGGCGACGCCGTCCGAACCCGCGGCAAGCCCGCCGGCGCCCGCTGCCGCTGCGCCGGCCGCCAGGAAGCCGCTGCCGCAGGCGATCGCCGAGCTCGAGATGCGGGCGATCCGCGAGGCGCTGGCGACCACCGGCGGCAACAAGCTGGCCGCTGCCAAGCTGCTGGGGATCTCGCGCGCCACGCTGTACGAAAAGCTCGGCAGCGCCGACGACGCGGCCTCCTGACGCCGCGCGTCCCGCGGCCGGATCGGGGATTGACGCCGCCGACCCGCCGAGGCTGAAATCGCGCTCTCGCCGGCGCTCCATCGTCGTGATCGTCAACCCCGCGCAGCTCCATCGGGCCGCAGCACGCGTGCTGCGGCTGCTGCCGCTGCTGGGCGCCATCATGGCGTGGCCGGCGCAGGCGGCGATCGAAGACGGCGGCGTCGAAGCCGCCAAGCGCGAGCTGCTGCGCTCGCAGGCGCAGGCGCTCGAAAACGGCGAAGGCATCGAGCGCGACCCGGTGGCCGCGGCCAAGCTCTACTGCGAGGCGGCACGTCTGGGCGATGCGCAATCGCAGTTCAACCTCGGCTGGATGTACAGCAACGGCCGCGGCGTCGAACGCAGCGACCAGTGGGCCGCCTTCTTCTTCCACGCCGCGGCCGAGCAGGGCTTCGAGCAGGCGCAACGCATGCTCGAGCAGGTGGGCGGCGCGCCGACCTACGTGCCCGACTGCATGCGCGACCCCGAGTCACCGAAGGTGGCGGCGGCGCCGAAGCCGCGCGCGCTGCCTGCCCCGAAGCCGACCCCGACGGTGGTGGCGCGCCCGACGTGGCCGCTGCCGATCGTCGACCTGGTCAAGACGATCGCGCCGCAGTACAAGGTGCACCCGCAGCTCGTGCTGTCGGTGATCGACGCCGAGTCGCGCTTCGACACGGTGGCGCTGTCGCCCAAGAACGCCAGAGGCTTGATGCAGCTGGTCCCCGAGACCGCGGTGCGCTTCGGCGTACGCAACGCCTACGACGCGGCGCAGAACGTGCGCGGCGGCACCGCCTACCTGCAGTGGCTGCTCGCCTACTACCAGGGCGACGTGACGTTGGCGGTGGCCGCGTACAACGCCGGCGAGGGCGCGGTCGACCGCTACCGCGGCGTGCCGCCGTATGCCGAGACGCGCGCCTACGTGCGCAAGGTGCTCGACGCCTTCGGTCAGTACTTCCACCCGTTCGACGCCAGCGTCGCCGCGCCTTCGCCGCGGCTGACGGCGACCCGGGGCCTCGCGACGAGCCGGTGATGCGTGTGGCTGCGCGGGCATGCAGCCAATGGGGCGTCGTCGGCCGTCGGCCCATGACCGGACGCAGGACCGCTACCGGATCGCGGACCTTCGAGCCAGGCTGCAGCACGTTCTACTTTTTCTTGATGAGCGCTTGGCGCTTGCGCGCAGCGGGCAGCGATCGTGGAAGCGCATCGCGCGCGTACTCTGTCAGCATGTTGCAGAAGGCGGCCGCGTAGGCTGGCAACGAGCGCCTGGCGTCCCGGAAGACGGCCAACCGCTCCCGTATCGGCTTGCCCCGGTAGGTCACGCCCACGATCTTGAGCGCGTATCGGTCCGTCTGCACCGCCGACGGCACGACAGCGACCCCGTGGCCTTGTTCGGCCATCGCCAGCAGCGTGTGCGGTGTCCGGCTCTCGAACACGACGTTCGGCGTGACGCCCGCCAGCCTGCAGGTCGCGTCGAAGGTACGGCGCGATACGAAGCTGGTATCGAGCACGAGCAGCGGGTGCGGCGCGAGGCGGCCGATGTCCAGGCCGCCTTGCCCGGAGGCTGCGCACGGCTCGCGAGCGGCGGCGAGCACGTCGACCGCCTCCAGCGAATGCGCCGCAAAGCGCGTGTCGCCGGGGCTGACCGCGCGCAACAGGTTCTGGCCCAGATGGATCTCGCCGCGCTCGAGCATGCCAAGCGTGTCGGACCAGGCGATCGATTCGATCACTTTCACGTGCACGTTCGGGTAGCGCTCGCGATAGCGGTGCAGGAAGCCCGCCAGCACGGCTTCGATGAATTGCGGGGACGCGGCGATCCTCAGCGTGCCGGTCTCGCCGCCGACCAGCAGGCGGGCACGCTCGCGCAGTGCGTCGGCGCTGCTCAGCAGCTGCCGGCAGTCCTCGAGCAGCTGTTCGCCTTCACCCGTCAGCATGAGGCGTCGCCCGACCCGGTCGAACAGGCGCAATCCAAGTTCGTGCTCGAGGTTGGCGATCTGCCGCGACAGCGCCGGCTGGGCCACGTGCAGCCGGACGGCCGCCTTGGACACCGTGCCCACCTCGGCGACCGTGACGAAGGTGCGCGCGTGCCTCAGATCCACGGACACTGTGTATGCCGAGCCGGCATCGATTGCAAGCGAAACTATGTATTGGACCGGGGGCATCGGCGTGCCTACTCTTGCCGCCACTGACCCCCTGACCCGCGAGGACACCATGAAGCGAGCGCTCCTGCCAAGCCTGACCGCACTCGTCCTCAGCCTTCCGGCCGTGACGCCGCACGCCCAGGCCTGGCCCTCCCACGCGATCAAGGCAATCGTGCCGATCACGCCCGGAAGCGTCATCGACGTAGCGCCGCGGGTCGTGTTCGAACAGCACGTCATGCAGCTTGGGCAGGCCATCGTCGTTGAGAACCGTCCGGGCGCGGGTCAGACGACGGGGGCCAGCGCCGTCGCGCGGTCCGATCCCGACGGCTACACGCTGTTCGTGAACTCGGCGGCACATGCCATCGCACCCTCGCTGTACTCCAACCTGGACTATCAACCGGCACGCGACTTCGCGGCCGTGATCCCGCTGGGCCTCACGCCCTTCTTACTGGTGGCTGCCCCGCAGCGCGGCTTGCGCAGCGCGGCCGAGCTCGTCGCCGCGGCGAAGGCCAAGCCGGGCGTGTTCAACTTCTCGTCGCCCGGCGTTGGCTCCGCCTCGCACCTCAGCGCGGAACGCTTTCGCTTGAGCGCCGGTGTGGCGGCGACGCACGTGCCTTTCAAGGGCGGCGCCGAAGCGATGACCGAAGTGATCGCCGGGCGGATCGACTTCGCGTTCATCGCGCTCGGTGCCGCCTTGCCGCAGATCCGCGCAGGTAAGCTCGTTGCGCTGGCGGTGAACGGCGCGGCGCGCTCCCTCTCGCTGCCCGACGTGCCGACGCTTCGCGAGGCCGGATTCACCGACGCGGAATACCCGATGTGGTTCGGGATGTTCGTTCCGGCGAAGACGCCGCGATCGATCGTCGAGACGCTGCACCGCGAAACGCTCAAGGCGCTGCAGGAGCCCAAGGTTCACGCAAGACTGGCGGGGCTCGGCGTCGATCCACTGGACCTGACGCCCGCCGAGTTTGATGCGCTGGTGCGCAGCGAGATCAACATCAACGCGGCGCTGGTGAAGGCCGTCGGATTGAAGGCGCAATAGCTGTGCCAGGCACGGTCGCCGCCAAAGCCGTTGCGAGCGCGAGAACCCTCGATGTCGGCCGCCTCGACCTTTGCCGCCGCACACGCAGACGGCTACGAACTGCAGATGGGTCGCTGGAGCCGGCGCCTGGCTCCGCTGTTCGTCGAGTTCGCCGGCCTCGGCAAGGCGCAACGTGTGCTCGATGTGGGATGCGGCACGGGCAACCTGGCCTTGTTCGTGGCGCAACACGACCCCGCGCCGGCCAGTGTCCACGGCATCGACGTGTGCCCAGCCTACGTCGCATATGCAAGGCGCCGCGGCGACGACGCTCGCCTGACGTTCGAGGTCGGCGATGCCCGCGCGCTGCCGTTCCCGGACGGGCACTTCGACCACGCCCTCGCCATGCTCGCACTGCAGTTCGTGCCAAATGCCGAGCTGGCCGTGCATGAGATGCGCCGCGTGACGCGACCCGGGGGGACGGTTGCGGCTGCCACGTGGGATACGCGCGGCGGATTCGTGGCCCTTCGTCTGGTCCTGGACGCGGCCGCTATGCTGGACGAGGCGGGCCGGCGGCAACGAGCCCTGGCGTATACGCGACCGCTGAGCCGACCGGGCGAGCTGGCGCGTTTGTGGTCCGACGCCGGCCTGAACAACGTCGTGCAGGATTCGGTCACGATCCGGATGGAGTTCGTGTCGTTTGCCGACTTCTGGGCTCCCATGGGAGGCCAGGAAGGACCGCTCGCCGAGTACGTCGCTGGCCTGGGCTCTGAAGGCCAAGAGCGCTTGCGTGATGCGGTGCGGCTGGCGTATCTGGATGGCGAGGCCGACGGGCCGCGCTCGTACGCAGCAACGTCGTGGGTTGTGAAGGGGGCGGTGCCGTAGCCTTCAACCGGACATCGACGATGATTTCTTAGGGGTCGATAGCAGCCCCGCATCCCCCCGCTTGCAGCGCTGCCCTGACTGCGGCGTGGGTTGACCCGCCACGCGCAGGCGGATCACACTGCGGCCGGCCCTGCGCCGGCTGATCGGGCATCGGCGCCAGGCGGAAGCCTTCCATGCATGCCGTGCTGCAGTCCGTCGCTGCCTCGATTGCCGCGGTCGTGGCGATCGTGGCTGCCGTGTCGCGCATCGCGGGCGAGCCGCCGGCAAGGGCACAGTCGGCTGCTGTGGTGCCGGTGACCCGCACCGGGCCGCTCGCCTCCGCACGCCCGCACCCGATCGCAGTCGAAGAGCCGCGCCCGCAGTCGCCGCCGCCGGTGCGCCGCGGCACCAGCCTGCGCCAGCAGGTCGAACGGCTGCTGCTCGGAACGCCGCGCGACCGCTATCAAGCGTTCGGGGTGCTGGCGAACTGCGCTCACGCACTCGACTTCGATCGCTATTTGAAGTCGCTGCCCGCCAGCGCGGGCATGGCGCGCCTGCGCGAGCGCTATGGCGACGGAGCGGTGCGGATCGCGGCGGCCTGCGGCGACCTGTCGGCGCGCCAGCTGGAGCAGCGCGTCGAGCTGGCGGCCGCCGCGGCCGACCAAGGCATCCCCGGTGCGGCCAGCGCGTGGATCGAGGAAGGACCCTACGGCGACGCCACCGCGCTGACGCAACGACCCGACGACCCGCTGGTCGTGCAGTGGGCCGAGCAGGCGATCGCGCGCGTGCATGCCGCGACGCGGCGCTCCGACACCGAGGCAATCGGCCAGTTCGGCCTGCTGTGCCTGAACTGGGAGAAGGACGACGTCGCGCGCGTGCGTCTGCTGGTCGACGCCGCCCAGCAGAACCGGCGCGAGGACCGGATCAAGTCCATGCTGAACTGAACACTTCTCCTATCACGAGCAGACACTGGTGCGAATCGCCGCAAACGGTCGTTGCGGACCGTCAGCGACTTATCAAAGCGGGCGGCACGAGCAATACGATCGGATCTCATACTTGTGGGGCCCGTCGCTTCGCGAGTCGGCGGTCAGCGGGTGACCGGAGCGGTCACAGGGTAGGGAAAGCTGCAGGCGCTGCGAGAGCGCCGGTTGCGATGCATCAACGGGTCTTCATCACCCTCAATTGAGGGGGTCGAGTCCTAGGGGGTGCGTGCCGCTGACAAGCCTCTCCGGTAAGTCACTACCATTTTCTCGGGCGGTGCTGTTGGACCGTCTCTGGTCCTGGGGCTTTGGCATGGAGGTGGGGATGGTCGATCGCTATCAGCAGAGTGTTGGCATCGAGTCTGCGCCCTTGCGCGACGAAGTGATCCTGTTTCACTCGTCGACCAACAAGTTCTGCGTCCTCAATCGCACGTCGTCCTTCATCTGGTCGGAGCTCAAAGAGCCCTCGACCGGCGCTGAACTCGTCGAGCGACTGGGCGCGAACTTCAATGGGGTCGATCTCGACAAGGCACGATCCGATGTCGATACGGCGCTCAACGAGATGCAAGCGCTTGGACTGGTTGTTCGGTGTTGACTCTTGTGCCAACCGGCAAATAGGAGGTTCGACATGAGTGATGTGTCGATGGGCTCGAAAGAGCTCGCTCACACCTTGAGCGAAGATCGTCCGCAGTACGAGGCACCTCGCATCACAGTGATGAGCGATGAAGAAGTCCTGAAAGCCTTCCAGATGACAGCAGTGGAAATCAGCGCTGCTGGCTGCTGGTGGATGACAGGCGGCGGCAGCGCAGCTTGAGGTCGCCAGGTGGGGCGGCACGCTGCGCCCCACCGCTTTGCTTCGACCACCGCCTGCATACCAAGGCGCGCCGGTCAGCTTCGAGGAACGCAACCATGGGCTCGTATTCGGCACCTGAGGTCAAGATGGTGCGCGGCATCGCATTCCGACGCGACCCGGCACGCGAGGATTGCTTCCGTGTCGTGCACATGCACAAAGAGATGGAGAACCTGAGCGACATGTCCGACACGTCGCGCCGGCAGCGCATCCATATGCACATGCACAACGAGATGCAAAGCCTGGAGATCGCGGCGCAGTGCATCGTCGACTTCCCAGAGACGGAGTGGGACCTGAAGATGGAGCTGGCGCGACAGTGCTGGGACGAGACGCGGCACACGCAGATGCTCTACAACCGTCTGCGCGAAATGGGGGGCTACAAGGGCGAATTCCCGGTGATGAACTACGAATGGGGCATCACCTGCATGCTGGATTCGCTGGTTGCCCGTCTGGCACTGCAGAACCGAACTTTCGAGGGCGGCGAGATCGACCTGCTGCGCGAGCTGGTCGAGACCTGGCGAAAGGTGGGTGACGACGAAACCGCCGACATCCTCGCCGGCATCCTGGCCGACGAGATCCAGCACGTGCGCTTCGCCAATCAATGGCTGAAGCGAATGGCGCGAGAGCAGCCACGCACGCTACTCAAGGTGGCGCAGGCGGTGCGCCAGCTGCAGGCCATCACGGCGGCCATGGCGCCGGAAGAGGGTGAAGTCAACGCCGCCGGCGTGCCACTGACCGGCTACACCCGGGTCGAGGTGTTCGCCAACGTGGAGGACCGGCGGCTGGCCGAGTTCACGGAAGAAGAAATCGCCGAAATCCTGCGTCAGGAGGGGTTCTCCGGCCTGGTGAACGAGGTCGCGGAGGCCAAGCGTGCCTGAGTGTTCCGCCAGCGGATCCCGATCCAGCTGGAGGCGTCTGCCGGCGTTCGACGTGCCGCCGAGCGACTGGTTCGAGCGGGCCGGCGAGATCGCGGCAGCACCGGACACCTCGCTGGTCTGGCGCGCAGCGTTGCGCCTTGGCGACGCCGTTCTCGATGTCGCCTCCGACTGCGATGCGCTGATCGGTGAGCTCGCCGACCACTACGGCGAGTGCGAGACCGAACTCGCCGATCCGCAGACGCAGGCGCTGCCTTGCATTCAATGCACAGTGCGCTCACGTGAGGAGGGACGCTTAGCGTTGGCGCACTTCGAGTCACCTCCGATGGTTTCCCCTTTCGATATCGGGCTCGGATTGCTCAAGCACCCGGTGACGAATCCCGACTACCTCGAGGGGGCGGCGCGAGCCGACGGCTGGCGCACGATCTTGCATGTTGGTAGCGGTAGGGTCGCCGCAGCCGGGCGCGGCCGAGATCTGGTTGTCGACGTGCCGCTGGTCGGGGCGCGTGTGCTGGCGCGGGTGCTGGTCGATGCCGCGCTGGCACTGCAGCGCGCCGTGCTATTCGCGCACGCGGCAGCGGTCGGAATCCGCGGTACCGCGACGCTGCTCGTTGGACCCAGCGGCTCGGGTAAGACAACGACCGCAGTCAATCTCGCATCTCGTGGTCACCGCTATTTCGGCGACGACGTGGCGGCGATCCGCATGCAGTCCGGTGAGCTGATCCCGTTCTGGCGTATTGCGCACATGCGCCCTGGTCCGCACGCCCGATCGCTGGAGCCGCATTTCGCGGCTGGCGAATGGGACGCCCCCTACGCCGATGGACTGCCTCGCCTGCGGTTGCGGGTAGTGGAAGCGTTCCCAGAATCAGTTTCGCGGCCGTTACCGCTGGGGCGCGTCTTGTTCCTGCGCAGTTTCGCGGCGCTCCCATGCATCGAGCCGTTTGCGCCGATGGCAAGCGAATTCGCCGCCGGGTCGCGGTTCGCACTCAACAACACCCTGTGGGTGGCCTGGGGCACGACCCCGTCACTGCGCCTGTTGCAGTTTATGTCGTTCCTGCGGATGCTCGAGCGCGTGCCCTGCGCGTGGCTCGATGTTGCCGACCCAGAGGCGACGGCGGATCTGATCGAACGCAGCCAGGAGGACTCATGGCACTGACCGTCAAGCAACGCGGCCAGCACATCGCGACCTTTCGCTTCGTCGAGGTGCGCCTGATGGAAATACTGTCGGCATGGGTGCCGTCGACCGCCGAGATGGAGGCGAAGCTGCTGTTCGGGCCCCACATCTGGGACGCCGCACAGGCCGCCGACGCGCTGGGCAAGCGGGCGCACGAGCTGCGCCTGCCGCTGCAGCACAGCATGGCACCGGCGGCGGCGTACATGGACCTGCTCAGTGAGCTCGCTGCCGCCACTGGCGCGGCACGGCGTATCGCCGTGATGTACGACGTGGTGGTGCCTGCGTTGACTGCGCGCCTTCGGCGCTATCTCCTACAGACCGATAACCTGATGGATGCACCCAGCGTGCGGGTGATTGAGGGCATCCTGATTGCCAACGAGCGAATGAGGCGAGAAGCCGACAAGCTGCGCACCGAGTTGCCTGCGCTGCGCTGCAGTGATCAGGCTTGGCTGCAGCAGCTCGCAGCGCGCGAGGCGGATGTGCCCGAGTTGGTGGCCGCCGACGATGCGAGTCAGGCCAGGCAGGCCGCATGAGCGACGCACTGTTCGGCAGCGACCCTGCGCGTGACTCGCGCTTCGTCGTCAAGGAGCGCTGGATCGATTGCGACAACTTTGCAGGCGATCACCCACTGCATAAGGTGCAGTTCTTTCATCGCCAGATGAACGAAGAGATCGACAGCCTTGAGGCATCGGCGCAGGCGCTGGCCGACTTCCCCGATGCGGCGTGGCCGTTGCGGATGCAGTTGGCGCGCCAGTGTGCTGATGAGGCACGGCATGCGCAGGCGTACCGAGCGCGGGTCGAATGCCACGGCGGGCACGTCGGGCAGTTTCCGGTGTTGAACTTCCAGTACCGCATCATCACCGCGCGTGGTGACTTGATCTCGAGGCTGGTGATTCAGAATCGCAGCTTCGAGGCAGGCGGTCTCGACGCCATTGCCTACGGCGTGGAGGAAGCGCGCAAGATCGGGGACAACGAGCTAGCGGACTTCTACGAAGCGCAACTTGCCGATGAGATCTCACACGTGCGCTTCGCGAACGAATGGATCCGCAAGGCACTGAAGGAAGATCCACGCACGCTGTTGCGCATGGGCGTGTCGCTCAACGCCGCCGCCCAAGCCTTTCGCAAGGTGATGGGGACAGAGGGCACCGAAGGCGCCGACTACCCCGCTGCCGTGCAGGCCCGACTCGACGCCGGATTCACGGAAGACGAGGTCCGCCAGGCGGTGGA
>DATIFD010000539.1:0-8285 GCA_035455385.1 Burkholderiaceae bacterium | reverse complement strand
TCGATCGGCCTGCTGATGTTCTTCGATTGCCCGACGGCGTTCGCGCAGTTGGCGCAGCTGCAGTCGCATGTGAAGCCCGGTGGTGTCGCTGCGATCAACGTGCTGGTGGAGGGAACCACCTACCTCGACATGTTCGATCCGGCTGGACACTGCCTGTTCGCTCACGACGAGCTGCCCAGGCGCTTCGCCGGCTGGGAGATCCTGCGATTGGACCGGCAGGACTTTGCGGCCCCCGGCGCGCGGGCCAAGTCGTTCGTCACGCTGATCGCGAGGAAGCCGCAGCACGCCGGTGACATGTCCGCCGCGCGTCCTTGAGGACCCGGTGTCGTCGGCGAGCGTCGTGTGGTCGTGCCAAGATCCCGCCGGATGGATCCCCAAACCCTGTTCGACGAAGCGCACGGCGCACGCACCGCGTCGGCGGATACGCTGGCCGCCGCGCTGCGCGGCAGCCGCGAACAGACGCTGGCCACCTTCGCCGTCTACGAGCAGGCGCTGCGCGAGACGCGGCTGCGTGTGCCGTACTCGCCGGAACTCAACCCCCCGCTGTGGGAGCTGGGCCACGTGGGCTGGTTCCAGGACTGGTGGATCGCTCGCTTCCCCGAGCGCCATCGCGGCGCGGCAGCCAACCCCGAGGCGCCGCGCACGCCGCCGCACCGCGCCGGTGTCGATGCGTGGTTCGACTCCAGCCGAGTCCCGCACGCCACGCGCTGGCAGTTGCCGCTGTCGTCGGCCGATGCAATCGTCGACGATCTGGCGTTCGGTCTGCAGCAGTCGCTGCGTTTGTTGCGCGAGGGCCCCGAGCAGGGCGACGACGCGCTGTACTTCTTCCGCCTGTGCCTGTTTCATGAAGACATGCACCATGAGGCCGCGGTGTACATGGCGCAGCATCTCGCCGTCCCGCTGCAGGGCTGGGCGCCGCGAGCGTGCGCGAGCGCGGGCGAGCTCATGGTCGACGGCGGTACCCATCGACTCGGCGGTGCCCGCGCAGGGTTTGCGTTCGACAACGAGCTCGCGGGCCGCGAGGTCGAGGTGCCGGCGTTTTGCGTCGACGCCGCGCCGGTGCGCTGGGATCGCTACCTGCAGTTCGTGGAGGCAGGCGGCTACTGCAGGCGCGAGCACTGGAGCGACGACGGTTGGGCCTGGCTGCAGGCGGCGTCGCTGTCGGCACCGCGCTACCTGCGCCGGCACGGCAGCGGCTGGCAACGCCACACGTTCGGGCGCTGGTTCGAACTGCAGCCCGAGGCTCCGGCGATGAACCTGTCGTGCTTCGAGGCCGAAGCGTTCTGCGCCTGGGCCGGCCGCCGCCTGCCGAGCGAAGCCGAGTGGGAGCGCGCCGCGCAGCAACTCGGCGATGCGCTGCAGTGGGGCGACGTCTGGGAGTGGACCGCGAGCGCGTTCGCACCGTACCCGGGCTTCGTCGCGCATCCGTACCGCGACTACTCGGTGCCGTGGTTCGGCAGCCGGCGCGTGCTGCGCGGCGGTTCGTTCGCCACGCACCCGCGCATGAAGCACCCGCGCTACCGCAACTTCTTCGTGTCCGAGCGCAACGACATCTTTGCCGGCTTTCGCACCTGCGCGCGTTAGCAGCGCACCGGTGCGTCAGCGGCCGCGTCCGCCGCGCGGCGGACGCGCAGCACCGGACGGCGCCGAGCGACCCTCGGCCGGGCGCGCGCCCTGGCCGGGCGTGGTCGTGCGGCCGCGAGCGTCGTGCGAGGCGTGTGCCGTGTGCGATGCAGGCCGCGACGGCGTGCCGTCGCGCGCGGGCCTTCTACCGTACCGTCCCCCGTTTCCGCTGCCGTTGCCGCGACCTTTGCCGCCCACGCCGATCGTCATGCGGCCGAGCACGATCGGCTCGGCGCGCTCACCGGGGTCGGGTTCGAACCCCTTGACCACTTCGCGCGCGATCTCCTTGTGGATCAGGCGCTGGATGTCGCGCAGGAACAGCTCCTCGTCGACACACACCAGCGAGATCGCCTCGCCGCTCGCGCCGGCACGGCCGGTGCGGCCGATGCGGTGCACGTAGTCTTCGGGCACGTTGGGAATCTCGTAGTTCACCACGTGCGGCAGCTGGTCGATGTCGATGCCGCGCGCCGCGATGTCGGTGGCCACCAGCACGCGCAGCTCGCCGCTCTTGAAATCGGCCAGCGCCTTGGTGCGTGCACCCTGGCTCTTGTTGCCGTGGATCGCCATCGCGGTGATGTCGTTCTTGTTCAGGTACTCGGTCAGCTTGTTGGCGCCGTGCTTGGTGCGCGTGAACACCAGCACCTGGTGCCAGTCGCCCTGCAGGATCAGGTGCGCCAGCAGCTCCTTCTTGCGGTCGCGACTCACCGGGTGCACCTTCTGCGCCACCAGCTCGGCCGGCGCATTGCGGCGCGCCACTTCGATCAGCGCCGGCTGGTTCAGCAAGCGGTCGGCCAGCGCCTTGATCTCGTCGCTGAAGGTGGCCGAGAACAGCAGGCTCTGCTTCTTCGCCGGCAGGATCGCCAGCACCTTCTTGATGTCGTGGATGAAGCCCATGTCGAGCATGCGGTCGGCTTCGTCGAGCACGAAGATTTCGACGCGGCTCAGGTCGAGCGTGCGCTGGCCGTGGTGGTCGAGCAGGCGGCCGGGCGTGGCCACCAGGATGTCGACGCCGCGCGTCAGGCGGTCGATCTGCGGCTGCATGCCGACGCCGCCGAACATCACCATGCTCTTCAGGTGCAGGTGCTTGCCGTAGGTGCGCACGCTGTCTTCGACTTGAGCGGCGAGTTCGCGCGTCGGCGTCAGGATCAGGCAGCGGATCGCGATGCGCCCGCGCGCGTCGCGCACGCCCGGCTGGGAAGACAGGCGCTGCAGCATCGGCAGCACGAAGCCGGCGGTCTTGCCGGTGCCGGTCTGGGCGCCGGCCATCAGGTCGCCGCCTCGGAGCACTGCAGGGATCGCCTGCACCTGGATCGGGGTGGGAGTTTTGTAGCCCTGCTCGCGCACCGCGCGCAGGATCGGCTCGGCCAGGCCGAGGTCTTCAAAGTTCATTGAGGTTGGACGCCGCGCTTTCGACGCGCCGGCGCACGCGATCGGCCTGCTGCCGCGCGCGGAGCACGGGCACCAGTCGTGAAGGCAGATGGATTGGGTACGAGTCGGGAGTCGACTGCGGCCGCGTGACTGGTGGCGCGGTCGGCAGCTGCGATTGTACCCGCTGCGCACCCCGCCCGTGGACGTGTGGGAGACAATGTCAGCAACTATCACGACACTGCGACCAAGTGTTCGTTGGAGGACTGGGCGTGGGCGATGGGGCGACGCGGCAGCGACTGGCGGCCATTCTCGCGGCCGACGTGTCCGGCTATTCGCGGCTGATGGCGTGCGACGAGCCGGGCACCGTCAGCGCGCTCGACGCTGCACGCGAGGTTTTCGCGCGCCGCATCGGGTCGCTGCAGGGGCGGGTCATCGACATGGCGGGCGACTCGATCCTGGCCGTGTTCGAGACCGCCGCCGGTGCGGTCGGCACGGCACTCGCGGTGCAACAGGAGCTCAATGCGCGTGCCGAAGGCCTGCCGGAGGCGTGCCGCATGCGCTTTCGCATCGGCGTGCACCTGGGTGACATCATCGAGAAGGCCGACGGCACGGTCTACGGCGACGGGGTCAACACCGCGGCGCGCCTCGAGGCGTTGGCCGAGCCGGGCGGCGTCTGCGCGTCCGAGACGGTCGAGTGCGCGCTGCGGCACCGCGTGGCGGCCAGCTTCGACGACCTCGGCGAGCAGATGCTGAAGAACCTGCCCAAGCCGGTGCGCGCGTTTCGCGTGCGTCCGGTCGCGCCGGCGCAGCCCGCGGCGACGGCGCCGGCCACCGCACACCACGAGCGTACCGACAAGCCGGCGATTGCCGTGCTGCCGTTCGACAACATGAGCGGCGAGGCCGAGCAGGAGTTCTTTGCCGACGGCATCACCGAGGACATCATCACCGAGCTGTCGCGCTTTCGCGGGCTGTTCGTGATCTCGCGCAACTCATCGTTCAAGTACAAGGGCCACCCGGTCGATGTGCAGAAATTCGCGCGCGAGCTCGGCGTGCAGTACGTGGTCGAAGGCAGCGTGCGCAAGGCCGGCAAGCGGGTGCGCATCACGGTGCAGCTGATCGATGCCGAGACCGACCGCCATGTCTGGGCCGAGCGCTACGACCGCGACCTCGAGGATATCTTCGCGATCCAGGACGAGGTCACGGCGTCGATCGTCGCCATCTTGCCGGGCCGCGTCGAGGCTGCCTCGCGCGACCGCGCCGCGCGCAAGACGACCGACAACATGGCCGCCTACGAGTGCGTGCTCACCGGCAAGCGTCTGCACCACGCCAGCCGGCGCGAGGACAACGATCGCGCGCTCGCGCTGCTGGATCGCGCCATCACGCTCGATTCGAGCTATGCGCACGCGCACGCCTGGAAGGCCTGCACGCTCGGCCAGCGCTGGGCCTACAACTGGCACGGCGACCGGAGACAGCTCGAGCCGATCATCGTCGCGGAGATCGAGGCCGCGCTGGCACTGGACGACAACGACAGCGACGCGCACCGCATCATGGCGGCGGTGCAACTGGTGTTCGAGCATTTCGAGCAATGCGACTACCACCAGCAGCGCGCGATCAGCCTGAACCCGAACGACGACCTGGTGGTCGTGCAGCAGGGCGAGATCCTCACCTGGTTCGGTCAGGCCGAAGAGGGCATTCCGTGGATCCTCAAGGCGATGCGACTGAACCCGTACCACCCCGAACGCTTCTGGAGCCACCTCGCGCGAGCCTATTTCGGTGCGCGACGCTACGCCGACGCGCTGGAGGCGCTGCGCCACTTCAGCGCACCGGATGCATCGGTGTTGGCGTTGAAAGCCGCCTGCCAAGCCTGCCTGGGCGACCTGGCGGGCGCCCACGCCAGCGCGGCCGAGGCGCGCGGCTGCGCGCGGCCGTTCGTCTACAGCGAGTACGTGTCGGGGCTGCACTACCGGCGTGAGGCCGACAAGGCGCACCACCTGCAGAGCCTGGCGCTGGCCGGGCTCGGCCGCTGACGCCGGCGCGATTCCGCGCGAGCGGCGACAATGCCAAGTTGGCTGCGCACGCAGCCCCAGGCATTGCAGGAACATTCAGAACATGGCCCAGTACGTATACACGATGAACCGCGTCGGCAAGGTCGTGCCGCCGAAGCGGCAGATCCTGAAGAACATCTCGCTGTCGTTCTTCCCCGGCGCCAAGATCGGCGTGCTCGGCTTGAACGGCGCGGGCAAGAGCACGCTGCTCAAGATCATGGCCGGCCTCGACAAGGACATCGAGGGCGAGGCCGTGCCGATGCCCAACCTGAAGATCGGCTACCTGCCGCAGGAGCCGCAGCTCGAGCCGGACCAGACCGTGCGCCACGCGGTCGAGCAGGGCATCGGCGGCGTGCTCGAGGCCAAGAAGCGCCTCGACGAGGTCTACGCCGCGTACGCCGAGCCCGATGCCGACTTCGACAAGCTCGCCGCCGAGCAGGCCGAGCTCGAGGCGCTGATCGCCGCCGCCGGCTCCGAGAACACCGAGCACCAGCTGGAGATCGCCGCCGACGCGCTGCGCCTGCCGCCGTGGGAGGCGCAGATCGGCAAGCTCTCCGGCGGCGAGAAGCGCCGCGTCGCGCTGTGCCGGCTGCTGCTGTCCAAGCCCGACATGCTGCTGCTCGACGAGCCGACCAACCACCTCGACGCCGAGTCGGTCGAGTGGCTCGAGCAGTTCCTGCAGCGCTTTCCGGGCACGGTCGTGGCGATCACGCACGACCGCTACTTCCTCGACAACGCCGCCGAGTGGATCCTCGAGCTCGATCGCGGCATGGGTCACCCCTACAAGGGCAACTACTCGAGCTGGCTCGACCAGAAGGAGCAGCGCCTCGAGCAGGAGCAGAAGACCGAAGACGCGCGCATGAAGGCGATGAAGAAGGAGCTCGAGTGGGTGCGCCAGAACCCCAAGGGCCGCCAGGCCAAGAGCAAGGCGCGGCTGGCGCGCTTCGAGGAGCTGTCGGACTTCGAATACCAGAAGCGCAACGAGACCAACGAGATCTTCATCCCGGTGGGCGAGCGGCTGGGCAACGAGGTGATCGAGTTCAAGAACGTGACCAAGGGCTTCGGCGATCGCGTGCTGATCGACGACCTGTCGTTCAAGGTGCCCGCCGGCGCGATCGTCGGCATCATCGGCCCCAACGGGGCGGGCAAGTCGACGCTGTTTCGCATGATCCAGGGCAAGGAGAAGCCCGACGCCGGACAGATCGTGGTCGGCAACACCGCGAAGCTCGCGTTCGTCGATCAGAGCCGCGAGAGCCTGGCCAACGACAAGACGGTGTGGGAGGACGTCTCCGGCGGCCTCGACAACATCACGGTGGGCAAGTTCGTGATGCCGAGCCGCGCCTACCTCGGCCGCTTCAACTTCAAGGGCAACGACCAGCAGAAGCGCGTGGGGCAGCTGTCCGGCGGTGAGCGTGGCAGGCTGCACCTGGCCAAGACCCTGTCTCAGGGAGGCAACGTGCTGCTGCTCGACGAACCGAGCAACGACCTCGACGTCGAAACGCTGCGGGCGCTGGAAGACGCGCTGCTGGAGTTCGCCGGGTCGGTGCTGGTGATCAGCCACGACCGCTGGTTCCTCGACCGCATCGCCACCCACATCCTGGCCTGCGAGGACGACGGCAAGTGGGTGTTCTTCAGCGGCAACTTCCACGAGTACGAGGCCGACAAGGTCAGGCGGCTCGGCGAGGATGGCGCACGGCCGCACCGGCTGCGCTTCAAGGCGCTCAAGTAGCAGCGGACATCCTAGGGCCGGATCAGGCCGGCCACGGCTTTCAGCAGGCCGGCGGTGTAGTCCATCACGCTGCGGATGCTCAGGTATCGGCGGGCGAAGCGCTGCCCGGCTTCGGAAACCGGCTTGAAGCTGCCCGGATGGGCCGCTTCGGTGTCGAGCACGCGCTCGATGTCGTCGTCCTGGCTGACAGACAGGTAGTGCGTTCCGGGCGTGAGCGCGGGAAAGTAGTAGAGCTCGTGCGGCGACGCGTACTTGACCACGACGCTGTTGCTGAACAGCCCCTTGACGAGTCGCGAGCAGGCGGCGCCGTTGCCGTCCATGGAGATGAGGAAACGGTGCCGCAACTGCTCGTCCCAGCTCAACGGCCGGGAGAAATAAGGCTGGCTTTCCAGATACGCCCGGGCCTCGTCCGAGCGGCACTGGACGGCATTCGCGAGCCGGAACAGCACGCGGGGGTTGCCGTGAAAGTGTGCCGCGGCACGCAAGCGCGGCGTCTCGTGTCGGCGGATGGTGTCCACGGTCAACCAGCCACCGGTCGACGAGCCGACGAAGCAGGCGGTGTTGCTCTTCTGTTCGTAGCTCAGCGCGTCGTGTTCGCGCCGGTACCAGCGTTGGTGGAAGAAGTCCACGTCCGGCAGCAGCAGGTTGTGCCCGCCATGCGGCTTCTGGAAGCCGATAACGGGAAGCTCCGGCGAGTCGGCCGGAAAGTCGTTGACGTCGAGCGCGACGTCGAACGTGCAGTCCAGCCGCGCACGCCTGAGCGTCCGTTCGAGGAATGCGCGGTACAGCGCCGCGCGTCTGAGAAAGGCCTGCCGCTGCTCGCGCCGTTCGGCGGGCTCCTGGCCGGGCAGCGATGGCTCGGGCTTCGGCCACAGGCCGACGCGCTGACCGCGCAACGCCAGCACGAACGCGCTGATCGACCGCTCGTTGAGGTCGCGCAGGGCCGAGCCAGCCGCTGCGCCGGCCAACGGCGGGTGTCGGCGCCAGTAGGCGATCTGTTGCTCCACCAGGTGATCGAGTTCCGCCGGCGTCGCGACGGCATCGGGCGCGTGGTCGCGAAGCGCCAGCGCCATGCGCGCGCGAAACTTCCAGAGGTCAGCCGCGGACCTCAGCGCGCTCGCCATCCGGCGTCCCGTTGACCCACCATCGTCGTGGGAGCTTACCCCGATGACCCGAGCGGGTTATCGACTGAAGGCCCCGTCGGTCTCGCCTCGAGCCGCCGAGTGCCAGCGCCGACCCGTGACAGCGGTCGCAGGCTCGCCCGATACCGGCAAACAGGTGCCGCGGCCCGGGGCCCCGTTGCTCCACAATCGGCGGTGTGCGTGTGACCCGCACGAAGGTCATTCGGCCGCGACCGGTGGCGGCCTTGTGTGGTGTCGGTGATGGGCAGGATGGGATCGCGTTCGCTTGGTTGGATCTGTGCGGCGGCGTCGGTGTCATTGGCGTCCGGCTGCGCCACGACGATGCCGGGAGGTGCCCCGACCGCGCTGGGCGCGGTGGCCGGCCCTGCGCGGCCGGCG
>DATIFD010000538.1:0-12959 GCA_035455385.1 Burkholderiaceae bacterium | reverse complement strand
GAGCTGCCGTGCGGTGATGTAGCCCAGCGCCACGACCGCCTGCGCCAGCAGCGCCAGCACCAGCACCCGCGCGGCCCCGAAGCGGTCGCCCAGCAGCCCGAAGACGAGGCGGCCGCCCATGCCCGCGAGCCCTTCGAGGCTGTAGATCGACACCGCGGCCATCAGCGGGATGCCGCAGGTGACGGCGTAGCTCACCGTGTGAAAGATCGGCCCGGAGTGGGTGGCGCAACTCAAGAAGCTGGTCAGCACCAGGATCGCGAACGGCGCCGAGCGCAGGGCCTGGCCCACCGACATGGCAGGCTCCTGCTGCGCCGTGCCCGGTGTCGCTGTGGCCGCGGCTTGTGGTTGCGCCAGCGCAGGCGGGCGCCGCACCAGCAACGCCACGGGCACCATGATGGCCGCCACCAGGGCCGCGATGATCTGCAGCGTGGTGCGCCAGTCGTGGCTTTGCACCAGCCACGCGACAAGCGGCGACATGGTCATTGGCGCCATGCCCATGCCGGCCGACACCAGTGACACCGCCAGGCTGCGCCGCGTGTCGAACCAGCCGGTGACGCAGGCCATCATCGGCGCAAAGATCGCCGCGACGCTGACGCCGACCACCACACCGAACAAAAGCTGGAACGTGAGGAGCGATGTCGCCACGCTGGCCAGCGCGAGGCCGGCCGTCAGCAGCAGGGCACCTGCCAGCACCACGATGCGCGGGCCCACGCGATCGGACAGGTTGCCCCAGGCGATGCTGCCGAGCGCGAGCGCGATGAAGGCGAACGTCATCGCGCTGGAGATCCCCGTGGTGGTCCACCCCGTGTCCTGCGCGATCGGCCGCAGCAGCACCGGCAGCGAAAACAGCCCGCCGATCGCCACGCAGCCGAGCACGCCGCCCGCGGCCACGATGATCCAGCGGTAGTGCATGCGCAGCGCGTTCGTCCATGAGGACATGGCGAGTCCTTTCTTCGTTCGATGTCGTCTGGCGGTCAGGCTAGTGCGGCCTGGCCGACGGCGTGAGTAACAAGCGTGGCGTGATTGCCTGGCCGCTCGTTTACTCGACGAACGAGACCCCGGCGAATCGACAAGGCCGCAGCCGACCTGCAGGGGAGTGCCGCTGATGGGCGCCTGTACGAGTTCTTCGCGAAGCGATCAAGCGCTGGCCCGGGATGCCCGGAAGACGCCGCGGTACAGGCGGATCTGCCCCTCCCGAACGCTGCGCGTTGCGTTCTCCGCTTTCTGCGCAAGGTTGTCGACATAGACCGACAGGCTCAGCGGCGCCTGCGGGACGCCGTCGGGTGTACCGGCCGCCGGGGCCGGCAGAGGAACGTCGCTGACATCCTCGAAGTAGTCGGCGGCAAAGCCGCCGTCGGCCAGCAGCGCGCGCATGTCGTCGGCAGACACCAGCAGGTTGTCTGTCGGAAGCGTGGCCCAGGGCAGCGGAAAGTAGCTGGCCTCGCCGCGACCAGCGACCATCTCCTGGAAGGCAAATCGTCCGCCTGGCTTCAAGACGCGGTGGATCTCCCGGTACAGCCGCCGCTTGTCTGCGATGTTCATGCCGACGTTCTGCATCCAGACCGCATCGAAGGACGCATCGGCAAACGGCATGTCGAGTGCGCTGCCCTCGTGCACGTCGACCAGGTCCTGCAAGCCGGTCAACTTGTTCAACAGCGTGGCGGCCACGCAATAGTCGGGCGACAGTTCGATGCAATCGACACGGCAGCCGGGCGACGCAGCCAGCATCCGTGCAGGCCCGGCCAGGCCGGCACCCACGTCGAGCACGCGGTCGTCGGCGCGAATCTGCGCCAGCTCCTTCAACACCAGGGATGCGCGAAACCCGCCGGTATGAAAGTGATCCAGCGCGCCGAGTTCGGCGGGCGACAAGCGCTGCTCCGGGTTCAGACCGGCCGCCCGAAGCGCAGTCAGGATTCTCGTCTCGATGTCGCGTGCCGAATAGTGTGCTTCCTGCCCGCCCATGCCCGCTCCATTCAAGTGGTCGGCCATGCTACGCCAGCGCGCATCAGGTACGTGCGGCTCGCACGCGGCACGCGCCGTGGCACGGCCCTTCGGACGGCACGCGGCAGCCCCCAGGCGCAGTGTCGCCCGAGTCTGGCCGCTGCGCGGCGGCGGATGGACTCTGGACGAAGGTGCGGATTCATGCGCGAACTTTGTCCCCGTCAACTTGGAGATAGGCAGAAGAATCTGCACACGCGGCCCAGCTCCGCAGCGGCCCGCGCCATCGACTCGACAGTCCTGACACGGAGCTCACCATGCGCAGCCTCCACCCGACCCGCACCCTCGCTCGCGGCATGCTGGCCGCACTCGCGCTGACGCTGCTGCCCTGGGCCGGCGCCCGGGCCGCCGACTTCAACGTGCTGATCAGCCTCGACCCGTCCGACGGCGCGCGCAGCGTCATCGCCACCGCGGCCCCGGCGGCATCGTTGAGCAAGCTGCTCGGGGTGCCGGCGCGCATGCTGGTGAGCGGCGATTTCAAGGACAGCATGCGCGCCACGCGCACCACCGAGAACCAGGTCATCATCGGCCCGGCTCACGTCACGGCGTCGGCGTTGGCCCACGGCTACGCGCTGGCCGCCGTGTCCGGCACCAGCGCGCGCTTCGCCCTGGTGGCGCGGCACGGCGTCGCCAAGCCGGCCGACCTGCGCGGCTTGCGCTTGTACTTGCCGCAGCAGGACTCGCTGCGCTCGTACATCGCGCGCGGCCTGCTCGAGCAGGCCGATCTGTCGCTGAAGTCCTTTGCCAAGGTCGAGTACCGCAACACCAGCGGAGCCGGGCTGATCGCCATCGGGCTGGGCATGACCGACGCCACGGTGGCCGAGCTCGGCGAGGCCGAGACGTGGATCAAGGCCAATCCTGGCAAGGCGTCCATCGTCCAGACCAGCCAGGAGATCCCGGGCGGCCTGGCGATCGCGATCCTCAAGTCGATGCCGGCCGCCGATCGCGAGCGCCTGGCCCGTTGGGCCACCGACCCGAACTCGCCGATGCTCAGCATCGCCAGCTTCCGCGCCGCGGCGCCGGGCAGCGAGCAGGGCTACGGCTACGTCGCGTCGCTCGGCATCGTGACGCCCGACCGGCTGGCCGGCGCGCAGCTGGTGGGCGCCGACCAGGTGCGCGACCTGATCGCCAAGGGCGGCGTGGTGGTGGTCGACACGCGCTCGCGGCGCGAGTTCACCACCGAGCACATCGCCGAGGCCGTGCTGGCGCCCTACGGCGAGAACAGCCTCAAGGAGCGCGACTACGACGTCAGCAAGGACGACCTGGGCGCGATCGCCAAGCTCGACCGCAGCAAGCCCACCGTGTTCCTGTGCAACGGCCCCGAGTGCTGGAAATCCTACAAGGCCTCGCGCGAGGCGGTGAAGATGGGCTTCAAGACGGTCTACTGGTTCCGCGGTGGCATGCCCGAGTGGCGCTCACGCGGGTTGCCCACGGTGCGCGCCGAGGCGCTGGCCGCCGCCGAGAGGCGCTGAGCCAGGGCTTCAAGCCATGCCCGGCTGCGAAGCCCCGCGTGGCTGCGCGGGCCGCACAGCCCTCCAGGCGGCAACGATGGCCGCGGCCGACATCTCGATGTCGTGCGCCGTGGTCGCGCCCGAGGTGACCGACAGGCGCATCACCCAGTCGTCACGCCACTGTGCGCCGGCGGCGAAGCACACGCCGTCCTTCTGGACGCGTGCGATCACGGCCTCGGTGGCCGCACGGCGCGAGGCAGCATCGCCGTCGCCGAAGCCCACGATCACCTGGTTCAGCGACACGGTGTTCAGCACCCGCACCCCCGGCTCCATGGCCAGCAACTGCGCGAACTGCCGGGCCAGCGCGCAATGGCGTTCCACCAGCTCGGCCACGCCCCGACGTCCCATCGTCTTGAGCAGCGCGTACACCGGCACGCCGCGGGCGCGGCGCGAGAGTTCGGGCACCAAGGCCGAAGGCACCCGGTCGCCCTCGCCGATGGTCGGCAGGTAACTCGACCACTGCGTCATCGCCCGTTGATGCGTCGCGCGATCCCTGACGATGGCGAAGCCGCAGTCGTAGGGGACTTGCAGCCACTTGTGCCCGTCGGTCACCCAGGAGTCCGCGCCTTCGATGCCCGCGGTCAGGTGGCGCAGCCCCGGCACGGCCCGGGCCCACAGCCCAAACGCGCCGTCCACGTGCACCCAGGCGCCGGCGGCCTTGGCGAGCGCCACGATCTCGGTGAACGGATCGAAGGCGCCGGTATTGATCTGCCCCGCCTGCGCGATGACGATCTTCGGGCCCGGCTGGTCGCCCAGCGCGCGCGCCAGCGCCTGCGGCCGCATGCGGCCCTGGTCGTCGGTGTCCACCTTCGTCACCCGCCGGTGGCCGAAGCCGATGAGCTGCAGCGAGGAGAACACCGACGAGTGCGCGTCGGCCCCGATCAGCACCTGCACCGGTGGCGCGCCGAACAGGCCGTCGGCGTCGGGGTCCCAGCCGGCTTCGAGCAGCATGCCGGTGCGTGCCGCGGCCAGGCCGATGGCGTTGGCCACCGTGGCGCCGGTCGAGAAGCCGATGGAGCTGCCCGCCGGCAGATCGAGCACCTCCAGCAGCCAGCGCTCGGCAACGGCCTCGATCGCCGCGGTGGCCGGGGTCGGCGAGTGGTAACCGGTGTTCTGGCCCCACGCCGAGACCAGCCAGTCCGCAGCCACTCCGGCGAGGTGCGAAGCGCCCATCACCCAGCCGAAGAAGCGCGGCCCGGCTATCGGCATCAACCCTGGCAGGGCTTGCGTCGCGAGGGCTTCGATGACCTCGCCCGCAGGCGTGCCCTGCTCGGGCATGGGCTCGGCGAAGCGTGCGAGCATGGCGTGGTAGTCCGCCGACGGCGGCTGTTGATCGTCGGCCAGCGCGCGGCGGTACGCCAGCGCGTGCGACATCGCTTGCGACAGCAGCGCTTCAGGTTCGATGGCCATCGGCTCCTCCTCGTGCACCGCGCGAGCGCATCACATTGCGGCCTGGGCGTGCGATGCGAGGGTACATCGGTTGACAACGACCGGCCGCTCGGTACGCTGCACGGTCCATTTCAACCGCAACACCGCAGGAGCCCCGACATGACCTCGCAATCCTCGCGCACCACCGACGGTCGCGGATGCCTCTACGACAGCGTCGTCGACACCATTGGCAACACCCCGTGCATCCGCGTCAACCGCGTTGCACCGAAGCATGTGCGGATGTACGTGAAGGCCGAGTTCTTCAACCCGGCCGGTTCGGTCAAGGACCGCCTCGCGATCAGCATCATCGAGGAGGCCGAACGCCGCGGCGATCTCAAGCCGGGGCAGACGGTGGTGGAAGCGACGAGCGGCAATACCGGGATCGGGCTGGCGATGGTCTGTGCCGCCAAAGGCTATCCGCTGGTGGTCACGATGGCCGATTCGTTCTCGATCGAGCGCCGCCGCCTGATGCGCTTCCTCGGCGCAAAGGTGGTCCTGACGCCACGCGCGGCCAAGGGAATGGGGATGTACCGCAAGGCCCAGGAGCTTGCCGAGGCCAACGGCTGGTTCTACGCACGGCAGTTCGAAACCGCCGCCAACGCCACGATCCACGAGAACACGACGGCGCGGGAGCTGCTTGCCGACTTCAAAGGCCAGAGGCTCGACTACTGGGTCACCGGCTACGGCACCGGCGGGACGATGACCGGCGTCGGGCGCGTGCTGCGCAAGGAGCGCCCGAGCACGAAGATCATTCTGAGCGAGCCTTCGATCGCTCAACTGGTCGGCAGTGGCATCGCGCAAGAGCGCGGCCCCGACAACGCTCCCGCCGGCAGCCACTCGGCCTTCACGCCGCACCCGATCCAGGGCTGGACTCCGGACTTCATTCCCTACGTTCTGCAGGAGTCGGTCGACAAGCGCTACTACGACGAGCTGATCCCGATCGCCGGCCCCGACGCTATCGCGTGGTCGCGGCGGCTCGCCGCCGAGGAGGGGATCTTCACCGGGATCTCCGGTGGGGCTTCGCTGGCGGCCGCAGTTCAGGTGGCCAATCGCGCACCCGAAGGTTCGGTCATTTGCTGCATGCTTCCCGACACCGGAGAGCGCTACCTGTCGACGCCGCTGTTCGAGGGCATCGCGACCGACATGACTCCCGAGGAAGAGGCGTTGTCACGCTCGACCCCGGGGTATCAGATGGCCGCTGCGTGAGTGCGAGCGCCGGTCGCTGAGCTGGGGCGGCTCGCCACCAGGCTCAGCGCGAGGTGCGCGAGCCGCGACGATCGGCATAGCGCGCGGCCAGATCGCCACGGCCCATCGCGCGGTACAGATCGGCAAGGTAGGTGCGCTCCTTGCGGGTGTCTTTGTGCCCATCGCCCAGGCTCTTCTGCAGCGTCGAGTAGCTCTTGAGCAGCAGCGACTCCGCCTCCTCGAAGCGCCGCAAGCGAGTCAGAGCCACGCCGAGCGCAGCCTGTTTGGACGCGACCGGCGGCCCGCCCTCGGGCTGGTTGGCCGCGACTATCTTCAATCCAGCGCGAAACAAGGGCTCGGCCTCGCTCGGCTTGTCGCGCGCGAGCAGCAGCCAGCCTTGCTGCTCGAATATGTCGGCCCGCGCCGCATGGTCCTGCGGCAATTGCAGCTGCGCCTGTTCCTGCGCAAGCCGCAGCGCCGAATCGGCTTCGCCGAGCCGGCCGGCGCCGATCAGTGCGGTGCCGAGCTTCGTCAAGGTCTCCACGGCCACGAAGTGACCGGGCGGAAAGGCCTTGTCGAGCACGCCTGCCGCACGCCGGCAGGTGGCGATGGCCTCGTTGAATCGCTCCATGGCAACATACACGCCGCACAGGTTGCTCAAGCTGAGGCCGTATTCGGCGTGCGACTCGCCGAACCGCTGGCGGATCCGCTCGACGCTGTTCAAGTACATCGGCAGGGCCTCGTCGTAGCGTGCCTGGTAGAAGATGGCATTGGCGAGGTTCTCGGTCATGTAGTTCGTGCGCGGATGATCTTCGCCCAGTCGCGCACGGAAGATCGGCAGCGCCTCGCGCATCATGTGTTCGGCCTCGGCGTAGCGACCGGCGCCCACCAGTGCGTTGCCAAGGTTCGCGGCGATGTACGCGGTCTGCAGATGATCGGCGCCGTAGACCCTGCGAGCCAGCGACAGCGCACGCTCGAATTGGGCGATCGCCTCGGTGTGCCGTGTTTCGCGCAGCAGCAGCGCGCCCAGGGCGCTGATGCTCTGGATCGTCTCCGGATGGGTCTCACCGAAGGTCTGGATGCGCAAGGCGAGGGCCTGCTCCAGCCACGATCGGGCTGCGGTGAGCTTGCCCGAGAACCTCAAGACGAAGCCGAGACCCGTCATCGATCGCGCCCGCTCGGCATCGCCGGCCTTCCCGGCGCGCGCGGCCGAATCGATCGCCGCCAGATAGGTCCGTTCGGCCTCGGCGTAGTCCTTGCCGTTCTCGCGGCGCGCGTTGGCGAGTGCGCGCAGCGCGCGCGCGATCGCCAACGGGTCGGGCGATTGCGCCCGGCGCAGGATCGCGAGCGCTCGCTGCAGATGTCCGATCGCCGCGTCGTAGTGACCGAGATCCTCGGTGACCTGGCCCAGGCGAGAGAGCGACCGTGCCGCCTCGGCGCTGTCGGGTCCGAATTCCGAGAGCCGCACGTCGAGTGCCTTTTGCTGCAGGTCGCGCGCCTCGGGGTAGAGCCCGAGGTTGCGATAGGCGTCCCCCATGGCTTCCATCAGCGCGGCCTGCACCGCAGGGTCGCCCGCCAGCTCGCGGTCGATTTGCTGTGCGCCGTGGTCGAGCAGTTCGCGCGCGGTGACAGTCTTGCCCAGGTTGTTCGTGGGATCGGCTACCGCGAAGACACCGGCGAGGAACTCGGCGACCTTCTCGGCACGCTCGGCTGCCACCCGCGCGAGCTCGGCTGCCTGTTGCGCGCGATCGCGCTCCAGTGCCAGTTGCCACGTGTAGAAGCCGACGAGAGCCATCGCGCCAAGCAGCACCGCCGCGCCGGCGACCAGTCCCACCCGGTGGCGCAGCACGAACTTGCCAATCCGGTAGCGCAGCGCGTTGGAGCGCGCGTGCACCGGCTGATTTCTGAGGAAGCGCGCGATATCGTCGTCGAGTGCTTGCACCGATCCGTAGCGACGAGCGGGCTCCTTGCGCAGCGCCATCATCACGATGTTGTCGAGGTCACCGCGCAGCTCGCGCCCGAGCCTGCGCGGGGTCAGCGTCGCGTCATGCTGGCGCGCCGCACCGATGCGCTCGCGGCGGCCCTGCATCACCGCCGCGCTCGGCGGTGGCGGCTCGCTGTGCAGCACCTGCCGCGCCAGCTCCGCTGCGCTGGCTGGGGTCTTCTCGTCGCCGGTGAATGGCAGGCGACCTGCCAGCAGCTGGTAAAGCAACACGCCCAGCGCGTAGACGTCGGTGCTGGTGGTGACCGGCTCGCCGCGGATCTGCTCCGGGCTGGCGTGCGTGGGCGTGAGCACGCGTTGATCCGCCGCAGTGAGCGTTGCGTCGGCGCGCTCGACGAGCTTTGCGATGCCGAAATCCAACAGCTTGGGTTGGCCCTGGCGGTCCACCAGGATGTTTGCCGGCTTGAGATCCCTGTGCACGACGAGGTTGCGGTGGGCCGCATCGACCGCGCCGCAGACCTGGCGGAACAGCTTGAGCCGCGCGGCTGTGTCGAGCGCGTGAGTGCTGCAGTAGTCGTCGATCGGCGTGCCATCGACGTACTCCATCACGAAGTACGGTGCACCGTCGTCGGTGGTGCCGCCATCGAGCAGGCGGGCGATGTGGGGATGCTCCAGGCGGGCCAGGATGCGCCGCTCGGCGGCCAGCCGATCGGCCGCCTGCCCGGCAACGAAGGCCGGATTGAGCAGCTTGATGGCCACCTGCTGCTCAAACTGCCCGTCGGCGCGCTCGGCGCGAAACACGGCGCCCATGCCGCCATCGGCCAGATGCTCAACGATGCGCCAGGCGCCGAGACGGCGCCCCACCCATGCACGCCGCGCATCGCGGTCCCCGAGGGCACGCGATGCAGCTTCCTGAACGAGGTGCGTGACGGGATCTTCGGCCTGCTCGTCGTGAGCCAGGAGTGCCCGCAGCTGCGACGCGAGCGCCGCGTCGGCGCCGCAGGCCTGCTCTACGAACGCGTCGCGCCCGTCGATCGGCTGCTCCAACGCGGCGGCAAACAGTGCCTGCAGCTCATGCCAGCGTTGCGTGCTCATTTGGCAACCCGATTGCTGCGCACGTCTGAACCGGAAAGACCCGAATCGCGGGCGCGGTCCAATGCTCCCGCACGGGGCGCCCGCGCGCAAGGTCGACCGAGCCCACGCGCACGATGGACCCGGTCAGCGCAGCCCGAACGCGCTCACCTCCTGGGTGCTGTCGATCGGCGCGCTCAGCCCAATGCTCTCCCCGGGCGACGCAAGAGGCGTGAAGAAGAACTCCGTGTGCTCGTTGAGCAGCAGGTCGCCGCGGTATGCCACGCTCGAGCCATCGAGCGCCACCGCGAAATCGCTGCCGACGCCGCCCCCCGGGGCCACCCGCCCGTTCAGGCGCGTGCTGCGGCCCGGCCGGGCCAGGTCGACGACGTGCAGGTCGGACTCGCGATTGGTCGCCAGCCCGAAGGTCGATGCCGTTCGGTAGACGACCCGGCTGCCGTCGGGTGTGAAGGTCGCCTGCTGCACGTCGGTGTCAGCGGGCATCGGGCCATTGAGTTGGGTCGGCGGCTCGGGCGTGCTCAGATTCCCCGAGTAGAGGTTGAAGACACCGGTTCCCTGGTCCGCGATGAAGATTGCGGCCGACCCGTCCGGGGAGAATCGGTAGCCTGGCTCGACACGCCCAGTCGAAGTGATGGCACCGTGCACCGCCGCCGAAGGCGCCGAGAAGTTCTCGATCGACAGATTGGCAAGCCCTTGGCCAAGATCCCGGCGAAACAGCACTCGGCCACCCAGCGGGCCCGCGACGAAGTCCAATACCGGCCCCGCGACCCCCTCCAGCGCTCCACCGGGCGTCATCTGTGCAAACAGGTCGACCCTGTCGACCGCGTCGGTGGGCCGCGCCGCGAACACGATGCCGGCGGAGTCGGCCGTCCAGCTCGCATCTTGAATGAACGCGAGCGACTCAGCGGACCCGATCGTGTAGCGTCGCGTGCTGTTGCCGCCGACGACGGTGACGTCGGTCTGGTTGATGCCGATCACGCGGCCGTCGCTCAGGTTGCGCACGAGTTGCAGGACGAGCCGGCCGTCGGGTGACCAGGCAGTCTGCGGCAGCTTCAGATCCACGCGTGGCGGCGAACCGACCGAGCCGTTGATCTTGCGTGCCTCGCTTCCGTCGACGGCAGCAAGATAGATCTCCTGCACGCCATCGATGTCCAGGTCGCCGCTGTAGACGACCCAGCGCCCGTCGGGCGACATCTCGAAGCCGGTGACGCGACCGCTGCCGCTCGGCGCCTGGCTGAGCGGCACCAACACGTTCGGCCGCGCGAAGTCGAGGCGATAGATGGCCTCGGGGTCGGCGCTGGTCGGCGACCCGAACAGCACTGCCGACCGTTGGTCCGGCGTCAGCATCAGCGAGTGTGTGTCATGCAGCCCGCCGTCCAGCACGGCCAACAGGTTGCCCGACACGCTGCGACGCAGTTCAGTGGCGCCGTTGGTCTGCCTGACGGCGTACACCGACGTGAAGGTCGGTGACGCCTGCGACGTGGGCGCGACCCCGTCGCCCCCACCACCGCCGCAGCCGGCGATGACGATGGCGGCGGCGACCAGAGCGGCGCCCAGCAGGGACTGGGCGGCCCGGGTGTCCAGCAAGTGCCCGAAGGCAGTGTGTTTCGGTTCCATGAGGTTCTCCAGGGGTTGAGGGGGTCCCATCTGCCAAAGCAGGAAACCGCGGCCGAACCCCCAGTCGCGAGGGCGGATAGGCTGCGGTGCACAAGACCGGGAGTCGGCGGCCTGCGCGTTGAACCTCGGCCGCGGGTATGCCGCCATGCGAGCCTCGTGCGCTGCCCTCACAATCGGCTCACGCGAGCAGCGCAGCCCGCCCATGACCAAGGACGCCGACGTCACTCAGTTGTTGGCCGCTTGGCGCAGCGGCGACCGGGCCGCGCTCGATGCACTGGTGCCGGTCGTCTACCGCGAGTTGCATCGGCTGGCGCGCGGAGCCATGCGCGGCGAACGGCCGGGCCACACGCTGCAGACCACCGCCCTCGTGCACGAAGCCTTCCTGCATCTGGCCGACGCGCAGGTGGACTGGCGCGACCGTGCACACTTCTTCGCGGTTGCGGCGCGGCAGATGCGCCGGATCCTCGTCAACCATGCGCTGGAAAAGAAGGCCGCCAAGCGGGGCGGCGGCGCACCGCAGGCGTCGCTCGACGAAGCACTCGATGTCGTGGGCACGCCTTCGGCTGCGATCAGCGATCTCGACGATGCGCTGAAGCGGCTCGAGAAGTTCGACGAGCGCAAGGCGCGCATCCTCGAACTTCACTACTTTGGCGGCCTTACCTTTGACGAGATGAGCGTTGTCACGAATCTGTCGATCGCCACGCTCGACGCCGAATTGCGCTTCGCGAAGGCCTGGTTGCGAATGCAGCTGGCCGATGGCCCACCGCCTTCCACGACGTGAGCCCGCATCGGTGAACGCTGACCGCAGCGCGGCACGAGCTGCTCAACGAGACCAAGCACTACGACGCGACGTCGGACGGCTCGGGTGGCTGGACAAGACGGGACTAGCGGCTGGCCAGCAATTCCCAGCGCTCCAGCGCCTGCAGCAGCTCGGCCTCGATCGCATCGAATCGTGCCTGCAGCGCAGGCACGCGCTCAGGCTCCTTGGCGTACAGCTCGCCGCTGGCCAGACGCTCCGAGATCGCCTTCTGCTCGACCTCCAGCGCATCGATGCGCGCGGGTAGCGTGTCGAGCTCGCGCTGCTCCTTGTAGCTGAGCTTGGTGCGTATGGGCGCCGCCGGTGCGGCAGCGGCGGCCGCGGGCCTGCTGGGTGCCGCAGGCGCCGGCGCAGCCGCTGCGGCCAAGGCTTGTGCGCGCAAGCGCTGCAGCTTCCAGTCCTCGTAGCCGCCTTCGTATTCGCGCCACAGCCCGGGCCGGCCGCCGAAGGCGGGGTCGCCTTCCCAGGCGATGGTGCTGGTGACCACGTGGTCGACGAAGCGCCGGTCGTGGCTGACCAGGAAGACCGTGCCGGCGTACTGCTGCAGCAGGTCTTCCAGCAGGTCGAGCGTGTCGATGTCGAGGTCGTTGGTCGGCTCGTCGAGCACCAGCACGTTGGCCGGCAGCGCGAACAGCCGCGCCAGCAGCAGCCGGTTGCGCTCGCCGCCCGACAGGCTGCGCACCGGCGAGTTGGCGCGTTCGGGTGCGAACAGGAAATCCCCCAGGTAGCTCATCACGTGCCTGCGGCTCGCGCCGATCTCGACCCACTCGCTGCCGGGGCTGATGGTGTCGGCCAGCGTGGCGTCGAGGTCGAGCGCCGCACGCATCTGGTCGAAGTAGGCCACCTGCAGGTTGCTGCCGCGGCGCACGGTGCCCGAGGTGGGCTGCAGCTCGCCGAGGATGATGCGCAGCAGCGTGGTCTTGCCGCAGCCGTTTGGGCCGATCACGCCCACCTTGTCGCCGCGCAGGATCGTGGCCGAGAAGCGGTCGATCAACAGCCGCTCGCCGAAGCGCATCGACACGTCTTTGAGCTCGGCCACGATCTTGCCCGACGGCACGCCGGCGTCGACCTGCAGGCGCACCTGGCCGAGTTCGTCGCGCCGATGGGCTCGCTGTTCGCGCAGTTTCATGAGTCGCGCCACGCGCCCCACGCTGCGCGTGCGCCGTGCCTCCACGCCTTTGCGCACCCACACCTCTTCTTGCGCCAGCAGCTTGTCTGCGCGCGCCGCGGCCTGGGCTTCGCCGTCGAGCTCGCGTTCCTTGGCGGCGGTGAAGGCTGCGAAGTGGCCCGGATAGCTGCGCAACCGGCCGCGGTCGAGCTCGACGATGCGCGTGGCCACGGCGTCGATGAAGGCGCGGTCGTGCGAGAC
>DATIFD010000537.1:0-20289 GCA_035455385.1 Burkholderiaceae bacterium | reverse complement strand
GCTCTCGCGCTATCGCAACGGCCTCGACCCGGTGATCCCGGAGCGCATCATCACGCGGCCCCCCTCGGCCGAGCTGCGCCCGAACCAGACCGATCAGGACAGCCTGCCGCCGTACGACGTGCTCGATGCGATTCTGGCGCGCTACATGGAAGAGGACCAGAGCATCGAGCAGATCGTTGCAGCGGGGTATGCGCGCACCGACGTGGAGCGCGTGACGCGCCTCATCAAGGTGAACGAGTACAAGCGGCGGCAGGCGCCGATCGGGATTCGCATCACGCACCGCGCGTTCGGGCGCGACTGGCGCTACCCCATCACATCGGGGTTCCGTGCTTAAATGTGAATGACGTGAATCGCCAACGCCGGAGTTCGCCATGAAGCAAATCACCGCGATCATCAAGCCATTCAAGCTCGAAGAAGTGCGCGAGGCGCTCGCCGAGGTCGGCGTGTCGGGTTTGACGGTCACCGAAGTCAAGGGCTTCGGCCGGCAGAAGGGGCACACCGAGCTCTACCGCGGCGCCGAGTACGTGGTCGACTTCCTGCCGAAGGTGAAGATCGAAGTCGTCGTCAAGGACAGCGAAGTCGAGCGTTGCATCGATGCCGTGGTCAAGGCCGCCAAGACCGGCAAGATCGGCGACGGCAAGATCTTCGTCACCGCGGTCGAGCAGGTGGTGCGCATCCGCACCGGCGAGACCAACGAAGCGGCTGTCTGACGCGGCGTTGCCGCATCAGATGCGGCGCAGGTCCTCTGCTACCTTGCCCGGCGCGGCCTGCGATTCGATCGCGTCGAGCAGCGTGTCGGGTGAATCTCCGAGGGTCACCATGGCCAGCTGCTCGGCAGTGACGAAGCCGTCGCGCTCGGCCTGCCGCATCATCGCCAGCAGCGGCTGAAAATAACCGGCGACATCGAGCAGCCCGAGCGGGCGGTCGTGATAGCCGAGGTGGCGCCAGCTCCAGATCTCAAACAGTTCTTCGAAGGTGCCGACGCCGCCGGGCAGCGCGATGAACGCATAGCAGTGCTCGGCCATCAGGCGTTTGCGCTCGTGCATCGTGTCCACCACCCGCAGGCGCGTGAGCCCACGATGTCCGGCCTCGCGCTGCATCAGCGACTGCGGTATCACACCTTCAACCGTGCCGCCGGCCGCGAGCGCGGCATCGGCCAGCGCACCCATCAGCCCGACGCGCCCACCGCCGTACACCAGCTGCCAACCGCGGCGACCGATGGCCGTTCCCATCTGCCGCGCGCTGCGCATGAACGCCGGGTTGGCGCCAGGCCGCGACCCGCAATAGACGCAGACGCGCAGGCCCAGGGTCATACGGCCACCCAGCGCTGCCACAATGCGGCGCACCACACGGCGCCGCAGGTGAGCAGCGAGAGCATCACCGCCGCGCTACCGAGGTCCTTGGCGCGCTTGGACAGCGCATGCAGGTCCGGCGAGACCCGGTCGACGACGGATTCGACCGCGGAGTTCAGCAGCTCGACGATCAGCACCCCCACCACCGTACCAGCCAGCAGCGCCGTCTCGACCCAGCTGCGGCCGAGCCACCAGGCGGCGGGCAGCATGACCACGGCGAGAGCGCATTCCTGACGGAACGCGCTCTCGTGGCGCCACGCGGCAGCGAGTCCGGCCAGTGAGTAGCCTGCGGCATGGACGATACGCTGGACGCCGCTGTGCGCCTTGTGCGGGTGGGTCATGCCCGCGATTGTGCCGGCAGCGCCCCTGTGGGCCGCGTGTCGACGAGTCGGGTGCCGCACAGCACGTCGTGCGGGAGCTGGCGATCGCTGCGCAACCGTGCCATCAGCGCGTACGCCGCCACCCCGACCGCCACCATGCTGCCCATGAACCCGACGCTGCGGATGCCGGTGGCATGGGCCGAAGCGAGCGCGGGCACGAACCAGAGCCAGCTCGCGACGTAGCGCGCCGCGGCGCGAAGGCGCCCCGGCGGCCGGCCGTCGGCAGCGAGCACGCGGATGTGCCAGGTCTTCATTGCCAGCGTCTGCCCGCCGGTGGACCACAGGCCTGCAAAGTACAAGCCGAGCACGACGAACAGGAAGGCCTGCAATCCGGTGTTGCCGCGCAACGCATGGCGCTGATCGGTCAGCATGCCGTAGACCAACCCCGCGATCATCACGACGCCGAACAGCAGCATGGCCTCGTACAGCATGCAGGCCAAGCGCCGCCGCATGCCGGGTGCCTGCAAGGCCGCCGTTGCGGGCGGCGTGCCGCTGGTCATGGCTTGCCGGGCGATGGCGACGACGCGGGCAGGCGGATGCTGGCACCTTGCGGTCCGCGCTGGGGCAGCAGCGTGTTGCGATCGACGAACCCCGGCGTGGCGGCGATCTTCGGCAGACCCGCCGGTTGATGCGCTGGTGGAGTCGGTTGTCGGGTCACCAGGGTGGTGGTGGCACCCGGCACCGCTTGAACGACCGTTGGTGCCACCGGTTTGACCCGGGCGCTCGAATTGGCCGGGTTGACGACCATGTTGCGCTTGTTGGAGGGCTCTGGCATTGGCTTGCCAGCGGGTTGGGCCTTGGCACCAGCCTGGGCGCGGTTGGCAAGCGCTTTGCGCTCGCTTTCCGGCAACGCCTGGTAGGCATGCCATTGGTCTTGCCGCTCTTCTTTGGGCAACTGCTTGGCCTGCTGGTAGTTCAGACGCGCCTGGGCGCGCTCCTGCGGGCTCATGTGGGCCCACTGCGTCATGCGCTCGTGGATGCGTCGCTGATCGTCGGCCGGCAATTTGGGGTAGCGAGCGGCCAGGTTGAGCCACTTGGCCTTGCGTGTCGCGTCGATCGACGGCCACTCGTTCTGGAGAGGGGCCAGGACCGACCTCTGCTCGGGCGTCAAAGATGCCCACGACGGACCGCCGGACTCGGCCGGGCGCTTGACGGGCGCAGGTGGCTGGGCATGCGCCGTTGTGCCGGCGAGGAGCAGCGCCAACAGCGCCGACCACAGCCAACGCCAGCTCGGCACACCCAGATGACGGCAGCCGGGCAGCGTCATTCCACCGAATGCGGCGAGCGCAGGTACTCGGCGAAGCCGGGGTCGCTGTAAGCCTGGGGTGGAAGCTCGTCGGTCAGGATCGCCGCGTCGATCTCCGCCGCGGCACGCACCTGCTGGTCGACATAGCTGCTCTGAATGAACAACAACCCCACCACCAGCAGCGCCAGTGGAGCCAAGGAGGCAAGCCGCAGCCACCACGACGGCGGGCCGGATATCACGAATGTGCCCCCCCGCTGCTGCTGCGGCGCAGGCGCCGCGCTGAGCTTGCGCAGCTCGCGGGCCCGGTCCACGGCACGCATTCGGGCCACCCGCAGGCGCTCGGTGACGTCGTGCGGAAGCGCGTCGCTGCGCTCGCTGAGCCCTCGGGCGATGCGCAGGCCGATCCGCGCCGCCAGCGCGTCAGGGTTGGGCGACCGGATGATGCCGGCCTCTGAGGGACGGATGCCGCTCATGGTGTGATTCCCTTGGCTTTCAACGCCTTCGCCAATGCATGAACCGCCCTGGAACAGTGGGTTTTGACGCTGCCTTCGGAGCAGCCCATGACGGCCGCCGTCTCGGCCACGTCGAGCTCCTCCCAGTAACGGAGAAGGAAGGCCTCCCGTTGACGCTGGGGCAGTTGGCTCACCTCTTGCTCGATCTGTATCAGGATCTGGGCCCGCCCGACGCTGTCGGCAGCGCTTTCGGTGCTGACCGAATCTTCCGCCAGTTGCAGAGTTTCCAGCAGATCGAATTCGCCGCCCTCGGCCTCGGTCTCGAACTGCGAGAAGTTTTGCACCACGGCGTTGCGCACCCGTTGGCGGCGGAACCAGTCCATCGTCGCGTTGGACAGGATGCGCTGGAACAGCAGCGGCAGCTCCGCTGCAGGACGGTCGGCGTACTTCTCCGCCAGCCGGATCATCGAATCCTGGACGATGTCCAAAGCCGCTTCGTCGTCGCGGACGGCAAATGCCGTTCGCTTGAAAGCCCGCCTCTCAGTGCTCTTGAGGAACTCGGATAGTTCGTGGTCGGTCGCCAATGTGCGCTGAAACCGGCGCTCGAGCCCCGGCATCCTTTGGGCGGCCGGGATTATCGCATCGGGTCAACCATGATCCGGCCCGGGGCGCGTCCGGCGAGCGCGGTGACATAATGCTGCTTCGCACAACGCTCTTTTGGGTTCATCGCGGCGGCCGACACGGTCAGCCGATGCATGCACCGCGCAGGCTCCGAGTCCACCTCACGAGGGTGCGAGAAGGGGCACCGATGGATTTTCGTCAGAGAAATTCGCAGAGGTTCGAAATGGAAGTGTCTGCCGCGGAAATCAAGCGCGCCGCTTCGGCGCCACCGCAAACCAATTCAGCCGGCGCCGACGTCATCAACGGCGCGGAAATCCTCGTCCGCTGCCTGCAGGCCGAAGGGGTCAAGTACCTCTGGGGTTACCCGGGTGGCGCCGTGCTGTACATCTACGACGCGCTGTACAAGCAGCAGGGCATCGAGCATGTGCTGGTGCGGCACGAGCAGGCCGCGGTGCACGCGGCCGACGGCTACGCCCGCGCCACCGGCGAGGTCGGCGTGGCGCTGGTAACCTCGGGCCCCGGGGTGACCAACGCGGTGACCGGCATCGCCACCGCGTACATGGATTCGATCCCGATGGTGATCATCACCGGCCAGGTGCCCACGCCGGCGATCGGCCTCGACGCGTTCCAGGAGTGCGACACCGTCGGCATCACGCGCCCGGTGGTCAAGCACAACTTCCTGGTCAAGGACGTGCGCGATCTGGCCTTGACGATGAAAAAGGCGTTCCACATCGCGCGCACCGGGCGGCCCGGCCCGGTGGTGGTCGACGTGCCGAAGGACGTGTCGCTGCACACCGCGCCGTTTAGCTACCCGGCACGGGTGGAGATGCGGTCGTACAACCCGGTGCGCAAAGGCCATGGCGGACAGATCCGCAAGGCGGTGCAGCTGCTGCTGCAGGCCAAGCGGCCCTACATCTACACCGGCGGCGGCGTCGTCCTCGGCAACGCGGCTGCCGAGCTGCGCGAACTGGCTGAGTTGCTCGGCTTTCCCTGCACCAACACGCTGATGGGGTTGGGCGCGATCGCCTCGGGTGACCCCAAGTTCCTGGGCATGCTGGGCATGCACGGGACCTACGAGGCCAACATGACGATGCAGCATTGCGACGTGCTGCTGGCGGTGGGCGCACGTTTCGACGACCGGGTGATCGGCAACCCTAAGCACTTCGCGTCGGTTGAGCGCAAGATCGTCCACATCGACATCGACCCATCGTCGATCTCCAAGCGCGTGCGCGTGGATATCCCGATCGTCGGCGACGTCAAGGACGTGCTGCGCGAACTGATCGAACAGCTCAAGGAGACGCAGGCCAGGCCCGATACGACCGCGCTGTCGGCGTGGTGGGGCCAGATCAACGAGTGGCGCAAGCGCGAGTGCCTGAGCTACAAGCGCAGCAGCGAGGTGATCAAGCCGCAGCAGGTGGTGGAGACGCTGTGGCAGTTGACGCGCGACAGCGACGTCTACATCACTTCGGACGTCGGTCAGCACCAGATGTGGGCCGCGCAGTTCTATGGCTTCAAGGAACCACGGCGTTGGATTAACTCCGGCGGCTTGGGCACGATGGGCGTCGGGCTGCCGTACGCGATGGGCATCAAGCTCGCCAAGCCGAAGGCTGATGTCTTCTGCATCACCGGCGAGGGCTCGATCCAGATGTGCATCCAGGAGCTCTCCACCTGCGCGCAATACAAGACGCCAGTTAAGATCGTGTCGCTCAACAACCGCTACCTCGGCATGGTGCGGCAGTGGCAGCAGCTCGACTACGGCGGCCGCTATTCGCACAGCTACATGGACGCGTTGCCCGATTTCGTCAAGCTGGCCGAAGCCTACGGGCACGTCGGCCTGCTGGTGGAAAAGCCGGCCGACGTCGAGCCGGCGCTGCGCGAGGCCATCAAGCTGAAGGACCGGACGGTCTTTCTCGACTTCCGCACCGATCCCACCGAGAACGTCTGGCCGATGGTGCAGGCGGGCAAGGGCATCACCGAGATGCTGCTCGGTTCCGAGGACCTCTGAGCGCCGGGCGGCGGGTGGCGGCGCTGACCGGCGCCGTCCACTGCGTCGCGTGGAGCTGGGAGGTCTGCTTCCACAACGACCGATTCGAAGCGCGCGACCAAGGCCCGGTGGTGACCGCCACAGGCGCTGAAGAGTCCGAAGGACGAACAGACATGAAGCACATCATCGCCGTGCTGCTCGAGAACGAGCCCGGCGCCCTGTCCAGGGTCGTGGCGCTGTTTTCCGCGCGCGGCTACAACATCGAGAGCCTGACGGTGGCGCCGACGGAGGATTCGTCGCTGTCTCGCATGACCATCGTCACCACCGGCTCCGACGAGGTGATCGAGCAGATCACCAAGCACCTGAACCGCCTGATCGAGGTGGTCAAGGTGGTCGACCTCACCGAAGGCAGCTTCACCGAGCGCGAGTTGATGCTGATCAAGGTGCGCGCGGTCGGCAAGGAGCGCGACGAAATGAAGCGCATGGCCGACATCTTCCGCGGTCGCATCGTCGACGTGACCGACAAGAGTTACACCATCGAACTGACCGGGGACGCGGCCAAGCTCGATGCGTTCATCGATGCCGTCGACAGGGCGGCGATTCTGGAAACCGTGCGCACCGGCACCAGCGGCATCGGCCGCGGCGAGCGCATCCTGAGGGTGTAGGAAGCGACAGCGGTCCGTTCGGGCCTTTGGTGGATTACCTGGAGAAGACCATGAAGGTTTACTACGACAAAGATGCCGACCTGAGCTTGATCAAGGGCAAGAACGTGACCATCGTCGGTTACGGTTCGCAGGGCCATGCCCACGCCCAGAACCTCAACGACAGCGGTGTACGGGTGACCGTGGGGTTGCGGCGCGGGGGCGCCTCGTGGTCGAAGGCGGAGAAGGCCGGCCTGAAGGTGGCCGCGATCGGCGACGCGGTGAAGGATGCCGACGTCGTGATGATCCTGCTGCCCGACGAACAGATCGCGTCGGTCTATCGCGACGACGTGGCGCCCAACATTCGCCAGGGCGCATCTCTGGCGTTCGCGCATGGCTTCAACATCCACTACGGCCAGGTGGTGCCACGCGAGGACCTCGATGTCTGGATGGTCGCGCCCAAGGCGCCGGGTCACACGGTGCGCAATACCTACACGCAAGGCGGCGGCGTGCCGCACCTGATCGCGGTGCACGCCGATCGATCGGGCAAGGCGCGCGACCTGGCGCTGAGCTATGCGGCGGCCAACGGCGGCGGCAAGGCCGGCATCATCGAGACGTCGTTCCGCGAGGAGACCGAGACCGACCTGTTCGGCGAGCAGGCGGTGCTGTGCGGCGGCTGCGTGGAATTGGTCAAGGCGGGCTTCGAGACGCTGGTGGAAGCGGGCTACGCGCCTGAGATGGCGTACTTCGAGTGCCTGCACGAACTGAAGTTGATCGTCGACCTGATGTACGAGGGCGGCATCGGGAACATGAATTACTCGATCTCCAACAACGCGGAGTACGGCGAGTACAGTACCGGGCACAAGGTCGTCGGCGAGGCGTCGCGTGCTGCGATGAAGAAGGCGCTAGCCGACATCCAGAACGGCGAGTACGCCAAGAGCTTCATCCTCGAGAACCGCGCTGGCGCACCGACGCTGCTGTCGCGGCGCCGGTTGACGGCGGAGCACCCGATCGAGGTCGTCGGCGAGAAACTGCGCGCGATGATGCCGTGGATCAAGGCCAACAAGCTGGTCGACAAGAGCCGCAACTGACGTGCCGGGCGGGTGGCCGGTCGGCTTGGAAGGACCCGAGCCGGCCGTCGCCGAACGCGCGCACAATCGCCGCACCATGAACGACCTGGCGCAACAGCAGACCGATGAAGGCATCGTGCCGCCGCCGCTGCGGCCGAGGCGAAAGGGCATCTACATCCTGCCCAATCTGTTCACGGTGGCGGCGCTGTTCGGTGGCTTCTACGCCATCTTGATGGCGATGAATGATCGCTTTGACATCGCCGCCGTCGGCGTGTTCTGTGCCATGGTGCTCGACAGCCTCGACGGGCGGGTCGCGCGCATGACCAACACGCAGAGCGCGTTCGGCGAACAGATGGACAGCCTGGCCGACATGGTCAGCTTCGGCGCCGCGCCGGCGCTGATCGTCTACGAGTGGGCCCTCAAGGGCCTGGGCAAGTGGGGCCTAATCGCCGCCTTCGTCTACTGCGCCTGCGCCGCGCTGCGCCTCGCACGCTTCAACACCAACATTGGCGTCGTCGACAAGCGGTTCTTCCAGGGCCTGCCGAGCCCGGCCGCGGCGGCACTGGTGGCGGGCTTCATCTGGGTGCTCGACGACTACGGTTTCAAGGACGCGGCACGCGTCGACTGGCTCGGGTGGACGGCCTTCTGCGTGACCCTGTACGCCGGCCTGACGATGGTCACCAACGTGCCCTTCTACAGCTTCAAGGACATCAGCTTCAAACGCTCGGTGCCGTTCATCTCCATCGTGGCGATCGCACTGGCGATCGCGGTGGTCAACATCGCGCCGCCGCTCGTGCTCTTCGTGGCCTTTTGCATCTACGGCCTTTCCGGCTATGCGGTCTACGGGTACAAGCGCGCCAAGGGCAAGCCGGTCAGCGTGATCGCCACGTCGATGGACGAGCCCGACGAAGAGGGCTTGCACCGCTGAGCGGAAACCCGTGCTAGAGTCGTGCCCATGATGTTCCGCATCACGATCGCGCTGGCGCTACTGCTCGGAGACCCACGGGCTCGTTGATCGTCCACGTCCAATCGTCAATCGATCTCACGGCCCGTATGCAACCCGCAGCGGGCCGTTTGCTTTGAGTGGTGCGGGTTGCGAACATGAATCAGAGGAAGCCATGTTGAAGCAACCGCAGACCAAATACCGGCCGTTCGCGCCGATCCAGCTTGCCGATCGGCGATGGCCCGACGCCGTCCTCAGCCGCGCGCCCCTGTGGTGCAGCGTCGACCTGCGCGACGGCAACCAGGCGCTGATCGAGCCGATGGACAGCGACCGCAAGCTGCGTATGTTCGACATGCTCGTGAAGATCGGCTTCAAGGAGATCGAGGTCGGATTTCCCTCCGCCTCGCAGACCGACTTCGATTTCGTGCGCCTGCTGATCGGGCGCGATCTGGTACCCCCGGACGTGACGATCCAGGTGCTGACGCAGGCGCGTCCCGAGTTGATCGAGCGCACGTTCGAGTCGCTGGTCGGGGCCAGGCGGGCGATCGTGCACCTGTACAACGCCACGGCGCCGGTGATGCGTCGCGTGGTGCTCGGGCTCGATGAAGCCGGGATCGTCGAGCTGGCCACTCGTCATGCGCGCCAGATTCGCGACCTGGCCGCGCGACAACCCGAGACCGACTTTGTCTTCCAATACTCGCCGGAGATGTTCTCGGGCACGGAACTGGCCTTCAGCAAGCGGGTCGTCGATGCGGTGACCGAGGTTTGGCAGCCGACGCCGCAGCGCAGGTGCGTCATCAACCTGCCGTCGACGGTGGAGCACAGCACGCCCAACATCTTCGCGGACATGATCGAGTGGATGCATCGGAACATCGCCCGGCGCGACGCGATCGTGCTGTCGGTGCACCCGCACAACGATCGTGGCACCGGCACTGCGGCCGGAGAGTTCGCGCTGATGGCGGGCGCCGATCGCATCGAGGGATGCCTGTTCGGCAATGGCGAGCGCACGGGCAATGTCGATCTGGTCAACATCGCGCTCAATCTGTACACGCAGGGCGTGTCGCCGGGCCTCGACTTTTCCGACATCGACGAAGTGCGTCGCTGCGTCGAGCACTGCAATCAGCTCCCGGTGCACCCGCGTCACCCGTATGTCGGCGACCTGGTCTACACGTCGTTCTCCGGCTCGCACCAGGATGCCATCAAGAAGGCGTTTGCCGCCCGCCGTGACGGCGACATCTGGGAGATGCCCTATCTTCCGCTCGATCCGAAAGACCTCGGCCGCAGCTACGACGCGGTGATCCGCGTCAACAGCCAATCGGGCAAGGGCGGCATTGCTTACCTGCTTGAGCATGAATATGGGCTCGAGTTGCCGCGGCGATTGCAGATCGAGTTCAGCCGCATCGTGCAGGCAGTGACCGACGACACCGGCAAGGAGGTCACTGCCGCGCAGATCAAGCAGATCTTCGACGCTGAGTACGGTGCCGGGACACCTGCAGTGTCGCAGGTGTCGATCACCGAGCGCAGCGACGCGGTGGTGACGGTGCACGCGCAACTGCGGCGCCCCGACGGCACGCGGCAGGCGATCGATGGCACCGGCAACGGCCCGATCGACGCCTTCGTGTCCGCGCTTCAGGCGCACGCAGCCGTGCCGATCCGCGTCCTCGACTACCATGAACACGCGATCAGCGGCGGCGCCGACGCCAGCGCGGCGGCCTACATCGAGCTGCGTGTCGGCGAGCATACGGTGTTCGGCGTCGGCATCGACCGCAGCATCACCACCGCGTCGTTCAACGCGATCGTCTCTGGGTGGCGTCGCGTCCAGTTGCGCGCGCCGGAGCCCAGGCCGTCGATGGCGACCGCCTAAGATCGCGAACCCGGAGCACACCATGGCCGACAAGTTGATCATCTTCGACACCACGCTGCGCGACGGTGAGCAATCGCCGGGCGCCTCGATGACCCGCGAAGAGAAGCTGCGCATTGCGCGCCAGCTCGAGCGGCTCAGGGTCGACGTGATCGAGGCGGGTTTCGCAGCGTCGTCCAATGGCGACTTCGAGGCGGTGAGGGCGATTGCCAACGCGGTGCGTGACAGCGTCGTGTGCTCGTTGGCGCGAGCCAATGACCGCGACATCTCGCGGGCCGCCGAAGCGCTGAAGGGGGCCTCGCGGGCACGCATTCACACGTTCATCGCGACCAGCCCGTTGCACATGGAGAAGAAGCTGCGCATGACACCGGACCAGGTGTTCGAGCAGGCCAAGCTGGCTGTCCGCTTTGCGCGCAACTTGTGTGACGACGTGGAGTTCTCCCCCGAGGACGGTTATCGCTCCGAAGTCGACTTTCTGTGTCGGGTGCTGGAGAGCGCCATTCGCGAGGGAGCCACGACGATCAACATTCCGGACACTGTGGGTTATGCGATTCCCGAGCTCTACGGTGGCTTCATCGCCACGCTGCGCGAGCGGGTGCCGAACTCGGACAAGGCGGTATGGTCGGTGCATTGCCACAACGATCTCGGCATGGCGGTGGCCAATTCGCTGGCTGGCGTCAAGATCGGTGGGGCCCGGCAGGTCGAATGCACGATCAACGGCCTCGGCGAACGCGCGGGCAACTGCGCCCTCGAAGAGGTCGTGATGGCGGTGCGCACGAGACGCGACTACTTCGGGCTCGAACTGGGCGTCGATACCAGCCAGATCGTGCCGGCCTCGCGCATGGTGAGCCAGACCACCGGCTTCGTCGTGCAACCCAACAAGGCGGTGGTGGGCGCCAACGCGTTCGCGCACGCGTCGGGTATCCACCAGGACGGCGTGTTGAAGGCGCGCGACACCTACGAAATCATGCGGGCCGAGGACGTCGGCTGGACCGCCAACCGCATCGTGCTGGGCAAGCTGTCGGGCCGCAACGCCTTCAAGCAGCGCCTGCAGGAGCTCGGCATCGCGCTGGATTCGGAGGCCGACGTCAACGCGGCGTTCATGCGCTTCAAGGATCTGGCCGATCGCAAGGCCGACATCTTCGACGAGGACATCCTGGCGCTGGTCAACGACGAGACCATCGCCAATCCGCACGAGCACTACCGGTTGCTCGGCCTCAGCCAGCACAGTGAGACCGGGGAGCGGCCGCATGCGCGCGTGAGCTTCGCGATCGGCGATTCCGAGCACGTCGCCGAGAGCGATGGCAACGGGCCCGTCGATGCCAGCCTCAAGGCGATCGAATCGCGCGTGCATTCGGGCGCCGAGTTGCTGCTGTACTCGGTCAATGCGATCACCTCCGGCAGCACCGAGTCACAGGGCGAGGTGACGGTGCGCCTGCAACTCGGGGGTCGCGTGGTCAATGGCGTCGGTGCAGACCCCGACATCGTGGTGGCGTCGGCCAAGGCCTACGTCGCGGCGCTCAACAAGCTGCACCATGGTCCTGAGCGCGTCGCCGCCCAAGGGTAAACCAGCAGATCACGCCGCTCCGCTCAGGGGTGAACAACGCACGGCAGTAGTTGGCGCACCCCCTCACTTGAGGAAAATTACCTAAGCTTTTGATATTGCCGGCCTTTTGCCGCGCCGATACACTCCCGACGCCGGTCATCGAATGGCCGGTTCGTTTTGGTGCGGCATGAGCGAAGAAACCTGGGGTACGTCGTTGGTCAAGCGAGCAGGCGTTTGGATGGCCGGAGCGGCCGCGTTGATTTTCTTGATGACCACTCCAGCTGTCGCTGCGGGCAGCGCCGACACACCGACGGTACAGGCCAAAGGCCGCAGTGGTGTCGCAACGACCACTCCGCGCCGCAAGGTGCGCGCCGTCGCCGGGCGTCCATCCCTCGGCCAGAAGCAGGGCCTGCGCAAGACCGAGGATGAGCTGCGGCTGAAGTCGAGCGCTGCGCTGGTGGTCGACCAAGACACCAACGAAGTTCTGTACAGCAAGAACGCCGAGGCCGTGCTGCCGATCGCCTCGATCACCAAGCTGATGACCGCGGTCGTCGTGCTCGACGCCGGTCAGTCGATGGACGAGCCGATCACTGTGTCCAAGGTGGCACTCGATACGCCAAAGAACAATCGCTCGCGCCTGCGCGTCGGTGCCACGTTGTCGCGGGGCGAGCTGATGCATCTGGCGTTGATGTCGTCGGAGAATCGCGCAGCCTATTCGGTCGGTGCGGCATATCCCGGCGGTTTGGGCTCGCTGGTCGAAGCGATGAACAGCAAGGCGCACGAGCTGGGCATGAACGACTCGCATTTCGTCGAGCCCACCGGGTTGTCGAGCGACAACCGCTCCAGCGCGCACGATCTTGCACTGTTGGTGAATGCCGCCTACCAGCACCCTCTGCTGCGCGAGTTCTCGACCGCATCGGACGCGTCGGTGGCGATCGGGCGGCGCATGGTGCAGTTCCACACCACCAACTCGCTGGTGCGCAATCCATCGTGGGAGATCGGGCTGCAAAAGACGGGCTACATCTCCGAGGCCGGTCGCTGCCTGGTGATGCAGGCGGAGCTGGCTGGGCGCAAGCTCATCATGGTGCTGCTCGATTCGACCGGACGCTATTCGCGCGTGGCTGACGCGGAGCGCATCCGCCGCTGGCTGGATTCGATGCCGACCGCCCAGCACGCGCCGGTGTCTGCGCCGGCCGCTGTGGCAGAGGAACCGTCAGCGACGGTGCCCGAGAGCGAGCGAGATCTGGGCCGCAGTGGCTCGGACACGTTCTAACCACGATTCTTCGAGTCGGTCGGCGGGTGCCGACACCGACAATCCGGCCACCAGGTTGGACTGGTCATCGAAGATGCCTGCCGCGAGGCAACGCACGCCGAGTTCGAGCTCTTCGTCGTCGCGCGCGGTCGCTGTCTGTCGTACCTGCGCCAGTTCCCGCTCGAGCCGCGGCAGATCGGTGATGCTGTTGCGCGTGTGCCCGGCAAGCCCGGTGCGCGTGGCGTAGGCACGGACGCGCTGAGGGTCATCGAATGCCAGGAAAAGCTTGCCGACCGAGGTGAGGTGCAGGGGCGCGCGACCGCCAACCGCCCGTACCACCTGCATGCCGGAGCGCTCGCTGTACGTGCGCTCGATGTAGACGATCTCGTCGCCCTGGCGTACCGACAGGTTCACCGGCTGATGGGTCAGCTTGTGCAGCTCGCGCATCGGACCGAGCGCGGCATCGCGCACGTCCAGGCGGGCCTTCACCAGGTTGCCCAGTTCGAGCAGGCGCATGCCGAGTCGATAGCTGCCGGCTTCGGGCCGGTCGACGAAGCGGCCGATGACCAGATCGTTGAGGATGCGGTGCGCCGTCGACGGGTGCAAACCCGTTCGCTCGGTGAGGTGCTTCAAAGGCACGGGGTCGGGTTGGGACGCCAGGACGTCCAGCAGGTCGAACATGCGCTCGAGGACTTGGATCGTCGGCGCGACGGCGGACCGGGTCGCTTCCTTCTGCTTTTCGCTCATGGAATGGGATTTTGCATCATGGAAGAGCGCTCTGGCGGGTGATGTGATCAGGGGGCCAGAATCGCCCGCGCCGCATGGACGCCCGACCTCACCGCCCCCTCGATGGTGGCCGGGTAAGGGCCGTCGACATAGTCGCCCGCGGCTTGGATGCCCGGCGTAACGATCGATGATGGCCTCGCCAACGACGGATGGCAGACGAAGGTCGCCCGCCGTTCCATCGCCGTGTGCGCCACCTCCGGCGGATCGCCGAACGACGCCGGCAACTCGCCCGCGGCCTGACACTGCACCGCAGCCGCGAGCGCGGGCAGACCCCGACCCAGCCAGTCGCTGGCGCCGCTGACCACGAATGCCACCAGATCGGGATGCACGCCAAGCACGCCCAGATCGAACGCGAATTGCGCCGGTCGCTCGGCGCTGTTGCGCAGTGCCAGCATCGGGCTTGGCAGCGGGCGTTCGCGGCGGCGGAGGTAGACGGTCGCGATCGGCTCGTAGCGCAGCGCCGCAGCACACGCTGACCACTCGGGGTTCAACACCGATGCCAGGCGTGCGGCTTCGATGGCGCTGCAGGCGATCACCGCTGCGTCGAAGCACTCATCTTCGATGGACCACGTGCCTTCTGGTCGTCGCTCGATCGTCTGCACGCGGTGCCCGAAGCGCTGGGTAACGCCTTGGCGAGCGAGCCATTCGAGAGCCGGCTGCGGAAACAGCCGCGACAGCCCCGCCATCGGCAGCAGCAGGTTCGAACTGTCGGGGCCACCGAAGAGCGCATCGGCGAGCACGCGCAGGAACACGGTGGCGCTGGCCTGTGCGGCAGGTGTGTTCAATGCCGCCACGCACAGCGGCTCGATGAGATCGGCCCGAACACGCGCAGGCAGCGCCGCGCACAGCTGAGCGACGGTTTCGACACCGGGGTTTCGCATCCCGTTGCGCGTCCATGAGATCGTCTGTCGCAGAAGCGACCAACGCTCGCCCCAACTCCAGCCTCGCGCCCTGATGACCGCGCGCGCGAACGCGAGGCGCACATCGCCATTGGTGAGCCGCAGCCCGCTGCCGTCGGGATAGCACAGCTCGAGCGGGCGCCGATGCAGAACCTGGCCGGGCTCGACGCCCACCATCTGCATCAGGCGCAGTGTTTCGCGATAGGCGCCGATGAGGATGTGCTGGCCATTGTCGAGCGCGAGTCCGCCGACCGTGACGCTGCGCGCCCGCCCACCCGCATGGTTGGCCATTTCGAACAGCGTCACCGCAGCGCCATCGGCGCAGGCCTGCACCGCGGCGGCCAGTCCGGCCCAGCCGGCACCGATCACCGCCACGCGGCGCTGCGCGCTCACCTCAGTGGCCTTGCCACTGCGTGCGTGCGGCGATCCACAGCTTGCGCAACGGCGTCAGTGACGTCCGTTGATGGAGCACCTGGAAGCCGTCGTCCTCGATCTCCTGCAACAGCGTGCGGTAGATGTTGGCCATCATCAGTCCGGGGCGCTGGGATTCGCGGTCGGCCTCCGGCAGCAACGCAAGCGCCTCGTCGTAGGTGGCCTGCGCACGCTGGGCTTGGAAACGCATCAAAGCGCTGAAGCGCTCGCTGTAGCCCCATGGTGCCTGTCGTTGCAGAATCTCCGAGGCCTTGACGCCGAAGCGCTGCATCTCGTCCATCGGCAGGTAGATGCGACCACGTCGCGCGTCATCGCCGACGTCGCGAATGATGTTGGTCAGCTGCAGCGCCAGCCCCAGCGTGTGCGCGTAGGCGACGGTGCGCTCGCTGGTGCGGCCGAAGATGTTGGCCGCCACCTCGCCGACGACGCCAGCCACCAGATGGCAATAGCGCTCGAGCGCTGCAAAGTCCAGGTAGCGGGTCTGGTCGAGGTCCATTTGGCAACCCTCGATGACCGACAAAAGGTGCGCCTGTTCGATGCCGTGCGCCGAGGCCAGGGGCATCAATGCCTGCGTCACCGGATGGGTCGGGGTGCCGGCGAAGGCGGTCGCCACCTCGCGACGCCACCAATCCAGCTTGGTCGCCGCGACCCCCGGATCGCTGACCTCGTCCACCACGTCGTCGACTTCGCGGCAGAAGGCGTAGAACGCGGTGATCGCCGCGCGCCGCGCCTGCGGCAGGAACATGAAGGCATAGTAGAAGGACGAACCGCTGCCCGCCGCCTTCTGCTGGACGTATTGCTCGGGGGTCACGCCAGTCGCTCGCCGGAGAACCAGTTCACGCGGTAGCGGCAGCTGCGCCATAGCAGGAGCGGCAGATCGACGGCGCGCAGCCGAGGGCGGTGGCGAATCGATGCGCAGTCCATCTGCGCGATTCTCTCAAGGATGCGCCAGCCCCCATGCACGACGAGTCGCAGTTCCCAGCCGGCACGACCCGGCACACGCATCGGCAGCGGCGCGCCTTCGGCCATCAGTTGGGCCGCCCAGCGCACCAGCTCGCGCACGAGCGCGCGCAGTGCAGGCGTGTCGCGCAGCGCACGCGGCTCGCTGACGTCGACGCCATGCCGAACGCTGTCCGCGCGGGGCAGGTAGTTGCGACCACGAGGCAGATCGACGCTGAGGTCCTGCCAGAAGTTGATCAGCTGCAGGCTCGAGCACACGGCGTCGGCCTGGCGCAGCGACGTCGCATCGTCGATCCCGTACAGGTGCAGCAGCATCCGCCCGATGGGGTTGGCCGAGCGCCGGCAGTAGTCGAGCAGTGCGTCGCGGTCGGCGTAGGCCGGGTTGTGCACGTCCTGTTCGAATGCGTCGAGCAGGTCGTGCAGCAGCACCGGCGGCAGCGTGTGCTCCCGCAGCGCCTTGTCCAGCGCCTGGAACACGCCGCTCCACGGCCCCAGCGGCGGTGGGGAGCCGCCGATGGTCGCGGCCAGCGCATACCGAAAGCGGGCAAGCTCGCTCAAGCGCGTTGCAGGCGCGGCGTCGCCTTCGTCGGCGAGGTCGTCGGCGGTCCGTGCGAATGCATAGATGGCGCGCACGGGCTGACGCAGCGCCGGTGGGCACAGCAGCGACGCGACGGGGAAGTTCTCGTAGTGATCGACGCCCACCGGCCCGATTGTCTATGTCAGTTGAAACGCAGCGGGTTTGACAGCGTGCGGCTAACCAAATACATTACTGACCGGTCAGTCAGTAGCTGGAAAGAGGTGGATCGGCTCCCGGCTGGTGGCCTGGTCCAGCCAGCCAACGGTGTTGCCCATGAAGCGCATTGCCCTCGTACAGCTGTTGTCGTCCTTCGCGCTCGCGCTCGCCGGGTGCTCACCGGCACAGCCGCCGGCCGAGCCGATTCGTGCGGTGCGCACCGTCATGTTGGCCGCAACCAGCGCCGGCGGTTCGCACGAGTACGCCGCCGAGGTGCGAGCCCGGACCGAGTCCAGACTCGGCTTCAGGCTCGGCGGCAAGCTGTTGACACGCTCGGCCAATCTCGGTGACGCGGTGCGCGTCGGCCAGGCGCTCGCCCAGCTCGACCCGGGCGACCTCAAGCTCAGCCAGGAAGCGGCGCAGGCCGCCCTGGGTGCCGCGAAGGCGAACTACGAGTTCAGCGCAACCGAGTTCAAGCGCTACAAGGAGCTGCGCGAGCAGGGCTTCATCAGCGGCCTGGAACTCGAGCGCCGAGAGACCGCGCTGACCACCGCGCGCGCGCAGTACGAACAAGCACGCGTGCAGGCAAGCGTGCAGGGCAACCAGACGCGCTACGCGACGCTGGTCGCCGACGCCTCTGGGGTCATCACCGGAGTCGATGCCGAGCCCGGTGCAGTCGTGGCCGCAGGAGCACCGGTGGTCCGGCTGGCACACGATGGGCCGCGCGACGTGGTGTTCAGCGTCCCGGAAGACCGTGTCTCGGAAATGCGGGCGTTGGCCAAAAAGGCCGATGCCTTGCAGGTGCAAGTCTGGAACGACGGCACCAGCCCGATCGCCGCGACGGTGCGTGAGGTGGCCGCGGCAGCCGATCCGGTCACGCGCACGTTCGTCGTCAAGGCCGATATCGGCCGTGCCAACGTGCGGCTCGGACAGACGGCGACCGTGAAGATCGAGATGCCGCGCGTGGCCGGCCAGATCAAACTGCCGTTGGCGGCCGTGTTCGAAGTCAAGGGCGCACCTGCGGTGTGGGTGGTCGATCGCGCGAGCATGACGGTCAAGCAGCAGGTGGTGCGGGTGGCCGGCGCCGACGGCAACGATGTTGTCATCGCCGGCGGCGTGGCACCGGGCGACACGGTGGTGACTGCCGGCGTACACGTGCTCAGCCCCGGGCAGAAGGTGCGCTTCTATGCCGAACGGACCGGCGCCGGCGGCACTGGCGGCCCGCTGCCCGGCGACGGCCGCAACGTGGCGTCGCGCTGAGCCCGAGGTCCCCGATGTCCGACGCCGCCGTCGCTGACGCCGTCAAGCCAGCGCGCTTCAACATCTCGAGCTGGGCGCTGGAGCATCCGGCGCTGACGCGCTACCTGCTGATCGTGCTGATGGCGCTGGGGTTCGCGGCGTACTTCCAGCTCGGTCAGGACGAAGATCCGCCGTTCACCTTTCGTGCAATGGTCGTGCAGGCGTTCTGGCCCGGGGCCGGCGCGCAGCAGATGGCCGAGCAGGTGACTGACAAGATCGAGAAGACGCTGCAGGAAGCACCGCACGCCGACATCATCCGCAGTTACACCAAGCCCGGCGAATCGCTGACGATCCTGCAGCTGAAGGACAGCGCTCCGCCCAAGGACGTGGCCAACACCTGGTACCAGGTGCGCAAGCGCGTCGGCGACATGCGCAGCACGCTGCCGCAAGGCGTGATCGGGCCGGTGTTCAACGACGATTTCGGCGATGTCTACGGCTCGATTTTTGCGCTGTCGGCCGACGGCTTCAGCGACGAGGAACTGCGCGAGTTTGCCGAGGACGTGCGCTCGGCGCTGCTGCGTGTGCCCGACGTGGCCAAGGTCGAGTTGTTCGGCGTGCAGCCCGAGAAGCTGTTTGTCGAGATCTCGCACAAGCGGCTGGCGCAACTGGGCTTGGACATGAACCAGGTGATCGCGCAGCTCGGTGCACAGAACGCCGTTGAAGGCGCCGGTGTGCTCAACGCCGGCTCACAGAACCTGCAAGTGCGCGTCGCCGGCGCGTTCGATTCGGTGGAGGAGTTGAGGCGATTTCCGATCCGCGCGGTCAATCCCAGCACCGGCGTCGCCAGCAGCCTGCGTCTGTCCGACATCGCCGACATCCGGCGGGCGACGGTCGATCCGCCGACCGTCAAGGTGCGTCATCAGGGCAAACCGGTGATTGCCTTGGGGGTGTCGATGGCCAAGGGCGGCGACATCGTCGCGCTGGGCGACGCGCTGCACACCAAGGCCGATGAGATCCGTCGTGATCTGCCCGCCGGCATCGAACTGGTGCAGGTGCAGGATCAGCCGCGCGCGGTGTCGCGCTCGGTCAACGAGTTCGTGCGCGTCCTGATCGAAGCGATCGTCGTCGTGCTGGCCGTTAGCTTCATCAGCCTGGGCCTGCACACGAAGCCACTGCGCATCGACATCTGGCCCGGGCTGGTGGTGGCGATCACGATCCCGCTGGTGCTGGCGATCACCTTCGTCACGATGTACTACTGGGGCGTCGGCCTGCACAAGATCTCGCTCGGCTCGCTGATCATCGCGCTCGGCCTCCTGGTCGACGACGCCATCATCGCGGTGGAGATGATGGTTCGAAAGCTCGAGGAAGGCTACGACAAGAAGCGCGCCGCCTCCTTCGCCTACGAGATCACGTCGATGCCGATGCTGACTGGCACGCTGATCACCGCGGCGGGGTTCCTGCCGATCGGCCTGGCCAAGTCGGTCACTGGCGAGTACACCTTCGCGATTTTCGCGGTGACGACGGCGGCCCTCCTGATCTCGTGGCTGGTGTCGGTGTACTTCGTGCCCTATCTGGGCGCTCTGCTGCTGCGCACGCGCAGCCGGATCGGCGGTGGCGAAGCGCACGAGCTGTTCGACACCCCGTTCTATTCACGCTTTCGCGCGCTGGTGAACTGGTGCGTGCAGCACCGCTGGACCACGATCGGTGCGACTGCGCTGACCTTCGTGCTCGGGGTGGCCGGCATGGGCAAGGTCCAGCAGCAGTTCTTCCCCGACTCGAGCCGGCCGGAGATCCTGGTCGACCTGTGGTTGCCCGAAGGCTCGACGATCCAGGACACCGAGGCCGTCGCACGCCGTTTCGAGCAGCGCATGATGAAGGAGCCGGGGCTCGAG
>DATIFD010000536.1:0-2201 GCA_035455385.1 Burkholderiaceae bacterium | reverse complement strand
CGACGGCGCGCGCTGGGTCGACGCGCGCGTGGCCGACGATGCGGCGCTGGCGCGCTGGGGCCTGCAGATGGGCAACGCCGGGTGAGTGCCGGGTTGTGGGGCAGTGCCCTGGCAGCGTCGCCCGTGGGCGGGTGCTGGCGGGCTGAATGACGATACGGGGGCCGTTCGACGGTGGTGCGGAGTCGGCTGCCCTGCGCTCGGCGCTCGGGCGCTTTGCCACCGGCGTCACACTGGCCACGTGTTGTGACGCCGGTGGCACCTCGGTCGGGCTGACCGTCAATTCGTTCGGGGCGCTGTCGCTCGCGCCACCACTGGTGCAATGGTCGCTGCGTTGCGAGAGCCCGAGCTTACCGGCGTTCGAGGTGGCCGAGCACTTTGCAATCAACGTGCTGGCCGAGTCGCAGGTCGAGCTGTCGAGGCGCTTCGCATCGCCGGTGCTCAACCGGTTTGACCAGGGCCGCTGGCACCGCGGCCACACCGGTTGCCCGGTGCTGGCCGGAGCACTGGCCGTCTTCGAGTGTGCGCGCCGGTCGGCGCAGCGGCATGGCGATCACGTGCTGTTCATCGGCGAGGTGCTGCATCACAGCGTCCATGCCGGGCCGCCGTTGCTCTTCCACACCAGCCGCTATCGCCGCCTGGGCGATCCGATCTGACCCGGCCGGTGGCTCGCGCCACCCTTGATTTAACGCAGACTCGGGGACCGCTGGCCGGTGCCGCGACTTGAAATGCCGGCCGGCCTCCTCACTTGCGTTGGCAGTCCGGAGGATTCCCATGCGTTTCGACAAGCTGACCACCGCCTTCCAGCAGGCTCTGGCCGACGGCCAGAGCCTTGCCGTCGCGCGCGACAACCCCTACGTCGAGCCTGCGCACCTGTTGGCGGCGATGCTGGCCCAGCCCGATGGCCCCAAGGCGCTGCTCGAGCGCGCCGGTGCCAACACCGCCGGGCTGCGCACGGCGATGGACACCGCGATCAACGCGTTGCCGCAGGTGCAGGGCGGCGGCCAGCCGGTGCAGCCGGGGCGCGACCTCGTCTCGCTGCTGCAGGCTGCCGACAAGGAGGCCGGCAAGCGGGGTGATCAGTTCATCGCCAGCGAGATGTTCCTGCTCGCGCTGGCCGACTCTAAGAGTGACCTGGGCGGCATCGTCCGCGGCCACGGCCTGACCCGCAAGGCGCTCGAGGCCGCGATCGAGGCCGTCCGCGGCGGACAGAAGGTCGATAGCGCCGATGCCGAGGGCCAACGTGAAGCGCTGAAGAAGTACACGCTCGACCTCACCGATCGCGCGCGCCAGGGAAAGCTCGACCCGGTGATCGGCCGCGACGACGAGATCCGGCGTTCGATCCAGGTGCTGCAGCGGCGCACCAAGAACAACCCGGTGCTGATCGGCGAGCCCGGCGTCGGCAAGACGGCGATCGTCGAGGGCCTGGCGCAGCGCATCGTCAACGGCGAGGTGCCCGATTCGCTGCGCGACAAGCGGGTGCTCTCGCTCGACATGGCCGGCCTCCTGGCCGGCGCCAAGTACCGCGGCGAGTTCGAGGAGCGGCTGAAGGCGGTGCTGAAGGAAGTGGCGGCCGACGAGGGCCGCATCATTCTCTTCATCGACGAGTTGCACACGATGGTCGGCGCCGGCAAGGCTGAAGGCGCCATCGACGCCGGCAACATGCTCAAGCCGGCGCTGGCGCGCGGCGAACTGCACTGCATCGGCGCCACCACGCTCGACGAGTACCGCAAGTACGTCGAGAAGGATGCGGCGCTCGAGCGGCGCTTCCAGAAGGTGCTGGTCGAGGAGCCGAGCGTCGAGGCGACGGTGGCAATCCTGCGCGGCCTTCAGGAGAAGTACGAGGTTCACCACGGCGTCGAGATCACCGACCCGGCGATCGTCGCCGCGGCCGAGCTCAGCCACCGCTACATCACCGACCGCTTCCTGCCCGACAAGGCGATCGACCTGATCGACGAGGCGGCGGCCAAGGTCAAGATCGAGATCGACTCGAAGCCGGAAGTGATGGACAAGCTAGACCGCCGCCTGATCCAGCTCAAGATCGAGCGCGAGGCGGTGCGGCGCGAGAAGGACGAGGCCTCGCAGCGCCGCCTCGGCCTGATCGAGGAAGAGATCACCCGCGTGCAGCGCGAAGCCGCCGACCTCGACGAGATCTGGAAGGCCGAGAAGGCGGCGGCGCAAGGTTCGGCGCACCTGATGGAAGA
>DATIFD010000535.1:0-3326 GCA_035455385.1 Burkholderiaceae bacterium | reverse complement strand
GGACCAGGCCGCGCTCGGCGAGCTGATCTTCCACGACGTGTCGCTGTCGGCATCGGGCCGCCAAGCCTGCGCGAGTTGTCACGTCGAGAGCAACGCCCACTCACCGGACAGCGCGCTGCCCGCGCAACTGGGCGGCCCCTTGATGGACCAGCAAGGCGGCCGCAGCGCGCCGTCGGTGCGCTACCTGGCGTTCAACACCGCCTTCTTCTTCGACGGCGAAGGCACGCCGACCGGCGGCTTCTTCTGGGACGGCCGCGCGGCGTCGCTGCAGGCGCAGGCGCACGAGCCGCTCCTCAATCCGGTGGAGATGGCCAACGCCAGCGCAGCCGACGTGGTGGCCAGGCTCGCGCTGACGCCATACGCCGATGAATTCAAGCGCGTCTACGGGGCCGACATCCTGTCGCGGCCCGACGACGCCTTCGACCGCATGGCGCTGGCGCTGCAGCGCTACCAGCTCGAAGACGTGGAGTTCGGCCCGTTCACCAGCAAGTACGACGAGTTCCTGCGCGGCAAGGCGCAGCTCACCGCGCAGGAGCAGCGCGGCCTGGCGCTGTTCAACTCGCCGGCCAAGGGCAACTGCGCAGGCTGTCACCCGTCGGGCAAGGGCGCCGACGGCAGCCACCCGCTGTTCACCGACTTCACCTACGACAACCTGGGCCTGCCGCGCAACATGGCGCTGGCCCAGAACAACGACCCGTACTTCTACGACCTCGGTCTGTGCGCGCGGCCCGGCGGCGAGCTTGCGGCGCGCACCGACCTGTGCGGCGCATTCAAGGTGCCGTCGCTGCGCAACGTGGCGCGGCGCCACGCGTTGTTCCACAACGGCGCGTTCAGCGATCTGAAGACCGCGCTCACGTTCTACGTGCAGCGCGACACCAACCCCGAGAAGTGGTATCCGCTGAAGCCTGACGGCAGCATCGACAAGTTCAACGACCTGCCCGACGCCTTCAAGGCCAACGTCAACACGACCGAGGCGCCCTACAACCGCCGGCTCGGCGACGCGCCCGCGCTCAGCGACGCCGAGATAGACGACGTCATCGCGTTCCTGCAGACGCTGGGCGACGGCTACGCGCCGTGACGCCATCCAGACGAACACCGAGGCAGACTTCCTTGCAGCGACGACCAGGTTCCATCCGCAGTGCCGTCGTGCTGGCGGCCACCGTGGTCGGCAGCAGCGCGGCGCTCGGCCAGACCGCGACGCCCACCGAGGCCGAGCTGGCGCGCAAGCTCGAGCAACTGGCTGCCGAGCTGGCTACCGTGAAGGCGCAACTGGCCGCACTGCAGCAGCAGCGCGCGGCACAGGCCGCGCAGCCGGATGCAGCCGCCGCATCGGCACCGTCGCCTGCGCCGGCGCCGGCGCCGGCGCCGATGGCCACCGAAACCACGGCCCCGGCGGGGCCGCCCACCGCGTTCTCCGGCTACGCCGAGATCAACTACAACCGCCCGAGCAAGCAGCCCGAGAACGCGCAGGCCGACCTGCGGCGCTTCGTGCTGGGCGTGCAGCATCGCTTCGACCAGGCGACCAAGATGGTGGCCGAGCTCGAGGTCGAGCACGGCGTCAGCTCGGCCGACGACCCCGGCGAGGTGGCACTCGAGCAGGCCTACGTCGAGCACCAGCTCGGCCGCACGTGGAGCGTGCAAGGCGGCCTGTTCCTGATTCCGACGGGCCTGCTCAACGAGACGCACGAGCCCACGGCGTACTACGGCGTCGAGCGCAACTTCGTCGAGACGGCGATCATCCCGACCACCTGGCGCGAAGGCGGCGTGCAGATGGTCGGTCAGTTCGCCAACGGCATCACGCTGCAGACGGGCATCTCCACCGGCTTCGATCTCACCAAGTGGGACGCCACGTCGACCGAGGGCCAGGAGTCGCCGCTCGGCGCGATCCACCAGGAGATGGCGCTGGCCAAGGCACACGACCTGTCGGTGTTCGGCGCGGTGAACTGGCGCGGCGTGCCGGGCCTGCTGGTCGGCGGCAGCGTGTTCACCGGCAACGCCACGCAGGGCCAGACCAGCACCAGCTCGCGCGTCACGCTGTGGGACGCGCACGCGCGCTGGACGCCGGGGCGCTGGGACCTGAGTGCGCTGTACTCGCGCGGCACCATCTCCGACACCGCCGCGCTCAATGCCCCGCTGGTCGGCAACCCGACGCTGATCCCGAGCGCGTTCGACGGCTACTACGTGCAGGGCGCCTACAGGTTGTGGACGCGGCAGGACTACTCGCTGGCGCCGTTCGTGCGCTGGGAGCGCTTCAACACCGGCAAGAGCTATGCCGACCTCGGCCCCGGCCTGACCCCGCCCGCGCTGCCCACCGAGACGGTGTGGACCGCCGGCGCCAATTTCCAGGTGACGCCGGGCGTGGTGGTGAAGGCGGACTACCAGTGGTTCAGCGTCGACAAGAACAGCAACCGCTTCGACCTGGGGTTGGGCTGGAGCTTCTAGATGAGCAGCCTCGCCCCGTCGGCCGGCGTGGTGGTGACGCTCACCACCGCGGTGGCCTTGGCGCCGACGGCCGCGTTCGCGGTCGACTACATGAGCGCCGACGAAGCGGCCAGGCTGATGTTCCCGCAGGCCGACCGCTTCGAAGCGCGCACGCTGACGCTCGACGCCGGGCAGCTGCAGCGCCTGGCGTCCACCGGCGTGTCGCCGCGTTCGGCGCGCTGGCAGGTGCGCGTCGCGCAGGGTGGCGGCGCGACGCTCGGCTACGTGGTGGTCGACGACGTGATCGGCAAGTTCGAGCTGATCACCTATGCGGTGGGCATCGGCAGCGACGGTGCGGTCCGCCAGGTGGAGGTGCTGTCGTACCGCGAGAGCCACGGCCACGAGATCCGGCTGCCGGCGTGGCGCAAGCAGTTCGTCGGCAAGGACGCGTCGGCGCCGCTGCGCGTCGGCGAGGACATCGCCAACATCAGCGGCGCCACGCTGAGCTGCAGCCACGTCACCGAAGGCATCAGGCGCATCGTGACGGTGATCGATCTGGCGCTCCACACGGGGGCGCTGGCATGAACGCGACGCCGCGGCACGCGTTGCGGCGAGCGCGACCGCTGCTCGGCACGCTGGTCGAGGTGGGCGTGTGCGCGCCCGACGCTGACGTGTCGCCGCACGTCGCCTGCGATGCGGCATTCGCGGCCGTCGCCGACGTGCAACGCCAGTTGTCGCGCTTCGACGCCGCGAGCGACATCGCCCGCTTCAACGCGCTACCGGCCGGCGGCTGGATCGACGTGCGCAGCGACACCGCCCGCGTGCTGGCCGCCGCGCAACAGTTGTTCGACGACAGCGATGGCGTGTTCGACGTCTCGCTCGGCAGTGCCCCGGGAGGCTGGCAG
>DATIFD010000534.1:0-6716 GCA_035455385.1 Burkholderiaceae bacterium | reverse complement strand
GCGCTGAAGGCACGGCTGCGCGCGCGCCGCGATCAACGCATCGGCAGCGACGGCGTGGTGACGATCAAGGCGCAGGAGCACCGCAGCCTGCCGCGCAACCGCGCGGCCGCGCTGGAACGGTTGCGTGCGCTGATCACCGCGGCGGCCACGCTGCCGCGCCGGCGCATCGCCACCGCGCCGACGGCCGCCTCGCGCGAGCGGCGCCTGGCCGAGAAAGGCCACAAGGCCCGGTTGAAGGCGGGCCGCGGGTCGGCGTCGCGCGACGAGTGAGCGCGGCCGGCCGTCACGCCGACGGGCGCGTCGCGACGTACACGCTGCCCAGGCTGAGCACGATGCCGAGCCACGACAGTGCGTGCGGCTGCCAGCCTTCCAGCGCCGCCGAGATCGCCAGCGCGATCGGCGGAATCATCACGCCGGTCATCGCCGCGCGCGCCGGCCCGACGCGCTGCGCGAGCCGGAAGTAGACGAAGAACGCGACCACCGACCCCAGCAACGCCAGGTACAGCAGCGACAGCCACCACGACACGCTGACGCCCACCTGCGCCGCCGTGCCGTGCCACAGCGCCAGCGCCCACAGCACCAGCGCGGCGTAGCCCATGCACCAGCCGAGCGTGGCCACCAGCGGCAACCCACGCCGCGACAGCGCCAGCGTCATCGTGTTGCCGATGCAGGCGCACGCCACCGCCAGCAGGCCCGCGGCCAACCCGAGGGCGGCATTCGGACGCGAGCCGGCGGCCACCACTTCCGGCCAGAAGATCAGCGCCACGCCGATCACGCCGCACAGCGCCGCCGCGACGAAGCGCCGCGACACCGGCTGCCCGAACACGCGCCAGCCGAGCAGCGCGTTGCCGAACACCATCAGCGAGAACAGCACCGCCACCAGGCCGCTCGGGACATGGCGCTCGGCTTCGTAGACGCCCCAGTAGTTGATCGCGTACTGGACGATCCCGGTGGCCGCGAGCCAGCCGTGCCAGCGCGGTGCGAGCAGCCAGCGCTCGCCGCGCGCCGCCGCCAGCGCGAGCAGCACGACGCTGGCCAGCGCGAAGCGCCAGGCCACCGAGTTCAGCGGCGGCACCTCGGCCAGCTGATAGAGGATGACGTGCCAGGTCGACGCCCAGATCAACGTGGGCACCCAGAACAGCACGCGCGGCGAATCGATCAGGCGCAAATGGAGTCGGTGTCGTGCCGCAGGCGTCCCACGGGCGGGCCGCGATGCTAGCAGCGCCGCACGGCGCGGGCCCGGGAAGCCGCCGCCGCACAATGCGCCATGCAACAGCCCGATGGCGCCTCGCTGCGCTCGCTGCCCCCCGAAAGGGGCGCCTGGCTTCGGGCGGCCGGGCGCCACTGACATGGCGCGCGACAAGACCGTCTACACCTGCTCCGCCTGCGGCGGCACCAGCGCCAAGTGGCTCGGCAAGTGCCCGCACTGCGGCGAGTGGAACACGCTGGAAGAGAGCGTGGCCGAGACGCCTTCGGCCACGCGGCACCGCTACAAAGGCCTGGCGCCGTCGGCCGGGGTGGCCACGCTGTCGCAGATCGAGGCGGCCGAGATCGAGCGCTCGCCCACCGGCATGGCCGAACTCGACCGCGCGCTCGGCGGCGGCATCGTCGAAGGCGGCGTGGTGCTGATCGGTGGCGATCCCGGCATCGGCAAATCGACGCTGCTGCTGCAGGCGGCCGAGAAGCTGTCCCGATCGATGCCAGTGCTGTACGTCACCGGCGAGGAGTCGGGCGCGCAGGTCGCGCTGCGCGCCCAACGCCTTGGCTTGAGCGCCGTGCCGGTGCGCGTGCTGGCCGAGATCCAGCTCGAGCGCATCCTGGCGGCGATCGAAACCGAGAAGCCGCGCTTCTGCGTGATCGATTCGATCCAGACGCTGTTCTCCGATGCGCTGACGTCGGCGCCGGGCTCGGTGGCGCAGGTGCGCGAGTGCGCGGCGCACCTGACGCGCACGGCCAAGGCGCTCGGCACGTCGATCGTGCTGGTGGGCCACGTCACGAAGGAAGGGGCGCTGGCCGGCCCGCGCGTGCTCGAGCACATGGTCGACACGGTGCTGTACTTCGAAGGCGACACGCATTCGAGTTTCCGCCTCGTGCGCGCGATCAAGAACCGCTTCGGTGCGGTCAACGAGATCGGCGTGTTCGCGATGACCGAGCGCGGCCTCAAAGGCGTCAGCAACCCGAGCGCGATCTTCCTGTCGACCCACGGTGCGCCGGTGCCGGGCTCGTGCGTGCTGGTCACGCTCGAGGGCACGCGGCCGCTGCTGGTGGAGATCCAGGCACTGGTCGACTCCGCCGGCGTGGCGCCGCGGCGGCTGTCGGTGGGCCTCGACCGCGACCGCCTCGCTATGCTGCTGGCGGTGCTGCACCGCCACGCCGGCGTCTCGTGCATGGACCAGGACGTGTTCGTCAACGCGGTGGGCGGCGTGCGCATCGGCGAGCCGGCCGCCGACCTGGCGGTGCTGCTGGCGATACACAGCTCGCTGCGCGGCAAGCCGCTGCCGCGCGGCTTTCTCGCGTTCGGCGAGGTCGGCCTGGCCGGCGAGGTGCGGCCGGCGCCGCGCGGCCAGGAGCGGCTGCGCGAAGCGGCCAAGCTCGGCTTCGCGGTGGCGGTGGTGCCGAAGGCCAACGCGCCGAAGGTCGACGCGCGCGCCTTCGAAGGGCTGGCGATTCACGCGGTCGAGCGCATCGAGGAAGCCATCGAGGTGGTGCGCGGCCTGTAGCGCGACGGCTCTCGTTCAGGCGTCGGCGGTATGCTCGGCGCCCGATGCGCAGCGGATGCCCGATGCAGCGGCCGCGGACGCCGGCCCGATGAGCGTCGTCGTCGGCTGGCTGCTGGCTGCCGCCGCGGTGGCGCTGGGCCACCTGCTGTGGGGTTGGCCGGGCGTGGCGCTGGCAGTGACGCTGATCGTGTTCTGGCTGCTGCTGCAGTTCAGCCGCGCGTTGCGCGTGCTGCGCCATGCCGGCCGCGCACCCGTGGGCCGCGTCGACAGCGCGGTCATGCTCAACGCCAGGCTGCAGCGCGGCCAGCGGTTGCCGCAGATCCTGGCCTTGACGCGCAGCCTCGGCGTGCAGCGCGGCCGCGGCGACGCCGACCGCGAAGTGTTCGAATGGCGCGACGGCGGCGGCGCCGCCGTGCGCATCGAGCTGGAGGGCGGCAAACTCGCGCGCTGGCAACTGCTGCGCACGGCCGATACCGCGGCAGCGCCCACAACGAGCCCATCATCGACGACGACCGGAGGGGAACCATGAGAGTCATCCGATACCTGACGCTGACGCTGTGCGCGGCCGCAGCGGTCTTGTCCGGGTGCACCACCAGCAGCACGGCACGCGCGCCGATGCGCCTGTACGCGCTGTACTGCGGCGAGGCGCAGATCCCCGACATCTCGCCGTGGTCGCCGGGCTTCAACGTCGGCAAGCCCAAGACCTTCAGCGACAACTGCTACCTCATCCACCACGGCAACGACTGGATGCTGTGGGACTCGGGCTTCACCGATGCGCTGGCGGCCCGCCCCGACGGCGAGCTCGGCAACCGCGGCATGCGCTCGAAGCGCGCCAGGACGCTGGCGTCGCAGCTCGCCGAGCTGAGTGTCAAGCCCGAGCAGATCGACGTGATCGCGTTCTCGCACACGCATCAGGATCACATCGGCAACGCGAACCTGTTCCCCCACGCCACGCTGTACATGCAGCAGGCCGAGTACGACGCCGCGTTCGGACCCGAGCCCGCCAAGTACGGCTTCAACCCGGCGCTGTACGACAAGCTGCGCAACAACCCGGTCGTCAAGCTCAACGGGGACAAGGACGTCTTCGGCGACGCGGCGGTGGTGATCCTGTCGACGCCGGGGCACACGCCGGGACATCAGTCGTTGCTGGTGCACCTGCCCAAGGCGGGCGCCATCGTACTGTCGGGCGACATGGCGCACTTCAGGGAGAACTTCGACCAGCGGCGCGTGCCATCGTTCAACTACAGCAAGGAGCAGTCGCTGGCCTCGATGGAGCGCATCGCCCAGCTGCTGCAGGCGGAGCACGCGCAGCTGTGGATCAACCACGACAGCGAGCAGAGCGCGACGATCCCGCACGCGCCGCAGTTCGTCGAGTAGCCGCGGTGGCACGAACTCGGCCGGCGACGACTGTTCGATGCCCCGCCGCTTGCCGGCGCAGACGTCTCGCCCTCGGCCTCGCGGAGGGGACGCGTCCGTGAAGCGTCGCTCCTTTCCCCTCGCGGCGCTGGGCGCAGGGTTGCCGTGGGCAGCACCGGTGCGATCGCAGCCTGCGGCTGCGCAGCCGGTGGTCGGCTTCCTCTCGAGCCGCTCGCCCGCCGAGGCCGCGCTCCACCTGGCGGCGTTTCGCAAGGGGCTTGCCGAACAGGGCTTCGACGACCCGCGCAGCGTCAAGATCGAGCAACGATGGGCCCGCGGACACTACGATCGGCTTCCCACCCAGGCGCGTGAGCTGCTCGACCGGCACGTGGACGTGCTCGTCGCCGTCGGCGGGCTTGCCGGCAGCACGCGCGGCCAAAGAGGCCACGACGACGGTTCCCGTGGTGTTCCTGGAGGGTGACGATCCCATCAAGGCAGGCCTGGTTGCCAGCATGAGCCGGCCGGGCGGCAACGTCACAGGGGTCAACTTCTTCACCAGCGAGCTCAACGGCAAGCGGCTGGCCCTGCTGTGCGAACTGGTGCCCGACAAGACGGTGGCCTACCTGCTAAACCCGGACAACCCCGGCTCTGCGGCCAGTCAGCGCAATGTGGAGAACGCGGCCAGGACCCTCGGCCGCACGGTCCTCAACCTGCGCAGCGCTGCCGGCCACGACCTGACCGAGGTCTTCGATGCCATGGCCGCGGGTGGCGCCCGCGCGCTGGCGGTTCAGAACGATCCGTACTTCGACTCCCAGCGCGACAAGATCGTGGCACTGGCGGCCCGCCACCGGGTGCCTGCGATCTATCACATCCGCGAGTTCCCGGCGGGGGATGGCCTGATGAGCTACGGCGCCAGCCTGCTCGACGCGTACCACGATGTCGGCAACTACGCGGGGCGGATCCTCCATGGGGCGCAGCCATCCGAGCTGCCGGTGCTGCTGCCGACCCGGTACGAGCTGGTGATCAACGCCCGCGTGGCCCGGCAGCTGGGCCTCACGCTGCCGCCGAGGTTGCTGGTGATGGCCGACGAGGTGCTGCAGTAGCACACCCACGATCGCGCTGCCTGCGGGGCAACCGACCGCGACGCCACCGGACTGCACGTACACGCGGCTGCGCCAGGGCGCGGCGGCCTAGAATTCTCGTCCGCCCCCGATTTCAAAGGAAGTCCCATGTCGATGTCCGACCGCGACGGCAAGATCTGGTTCGACGGCAAGCTGGTCGACTGGCGCGACGCCAAGATCCACGTGCTGACCCACACGCTGCACTACGGCTGCGGCGCGTTCGAGGGCGTGCGGGCGTACAAGACCGCGAGCGGCAAGACGGCGATCTTCCGCCTGCGCGAGCACACCGAGCGCCTGTTTAACAGCGCCAAGATCCTGCGCATGAAGATCCCCTTCTCGTTCGAACAGGTGTGCGAGGCGCAGCGAGAGGTTGTGCGCGCCAACAAGCTCGACAGCTGCTACCTGCGCCCGCTCACCTGGATCGGCGACCAGAAGCTCGGCGTCAGCCCGAAGGGCAACACGATCCACCTGATGATCGCGGCCTGGCCCTGGGGTGCCTATCTCGGCGAAGAGGGCATGAGGAAGGGCATCCGCGTCAAGACCTCGAGCTACTCGCGGCACCACGTGAACATCACGATGACGCAGGCCAAGGCGGTGAGCAACTACACCAACTCGATCCTGGCCAACGTCGAGGTCACCGACGAAGGCTACGACGAGGCGATGCTGCTCGACTCGGCCGGCTTCGTCAGCGAGGGCGCCGGCGAGAATCTGTTCATCGCCAAGGGCGGCGTGATCTACACGCCCGATCTGTCGGCCGGTGCGCTGAACGGCATCACGCGCAACACCGTCTTCTCGATCTGCGCCGACCTCGGCCTCAGGATCGTCGAGAAGCGCATCACGCGCGACGAGGTCTACATCGCCGACGAGGCGTTCTTCACCGGCACCGCGGCCGAGGTGACGCCAATCCGCGAGTACGACCGCCTCCCCATCGGTGCCGGCGAGCGCGGCCCGATCACCACCAAGATCCAGAACGCGTTCTTCGACATCGTCAACGGCCGCAACGCCAAGTACGCCGAGTGGCTGACGCCCGTATGAGTGCACAAGCGCAATCCAAAGCCGTCGTCGAGGTGACCGCCCGCGACCTGCAGGGCCCCGGCGTCGTGTTCTGCCCGAACCCGTTGATGCCGCTGTGGAGCAACCACCCGCGGGTGTTCATCGACGTGGTCACCGAAGGCGTGGGCCGCTGCCCCTATTGCGGCACCGAGTACCGGCTCAAGGCCGGCGAGAAGGTCGCGCACGGGCACTAGCTCGGCCGCAGCGCGGCCTTGCGCCAGCGCCCGCTAACGCGCCAGGTCGAGCGCCTTCAGCGTTTCGGCATCGAGCTTGCCCGAGCGGGGCAGGCTGTTGCGCTGCTGGAACTCGCGCAGCGCTGCCGCCGTGCGCGGACCGAGGATGCCGTCGATCGGCCCGACCTCGATGCCGCCGCGCTGCAGCGCGAGCTGCGCGCTGCGCACCGTGACGTCGGACAGGCACGAACGCAGCTCCGGCTCGCTCTTCAGCCACTCCTCGGCGTCGCCCG
>DATIFD010000533.1:0-2280 GCA_035455385.1 Burkholderiaceae bacterium | reverse complement strand
TCTCGTTCCTGATGGGCATCGTGATCGCGTACCAGGGTGCCGATCAGCTGCAGCGTTTCGGCGCCAACATCTTCGTGGTCGACCTGGTGGCGCTGTCGATGCTGCGCGAGCTCTCGCCGCTGCTGACCGCGATCATCGTCGCCGGCCGCTCGGGCTCGGCCTACACCGCGCAGATCGGCACGATGAAGGTCACCGAGGAGATCGACGCGCTGCGCACGATCGGCGTCGGCCCGCAGGACGTGCTGGTGCTGCCCAAGGTGATCGCGCTGGTGATCGTGATGCCGCTGCTCACCGTCTACACCGACGTGACGGGCGTGGCCGGCGGCATGCTGATGGCCAAACTCAAGCTCGGTGTCGGCTATGCCGCGTTCGTCGACCGGCTCGACGAGGCGATCCAGCTGTCGTCGTACTGGACGGGGCTGGCCAAGGCGCCGGTGTTCGCACTGATCGTCGCGCTGGTGGGATGCCACCGCGGCTTTCAGGTCGGCGGCAGCGCGGACAGCGTCGGTGCGCAGACGACGGTCAGCGTCGTGCAATCGATCTTCCTGGTGATCGTGACCGACGCGCTGTTCTCGATCGTCTTCCTGTGGCTGGACCTGTGAAGAGCACGGCACGCCGGCTGCGAGGCCCCTCACTGCCCTGCGTCCAACGCACGCGCCGTGCCGGAGGGGTCCAATGAACGCACCTGCCGGCGCTGCCGATGCCGCGGTGATCGACGTGCGCGGCGTGCACACGCGCTTCGGCGATGCGGTGGTGCACGACGGCGTGGATCTGCACGTGCGCGCCGGCGAGGTGTTCGCGCTGGTCGGCGGCAGCGGCTCGGGCAAAAGCACGCTGCTGCGCGAGATCATCGCGCTGCAGCAGCCATCGGCCGGCTCGATCCGCGTGTTCGGTCAGGAGGTCGTCGGCATCGGCGACGAGCGCGCGCTGGCGCTGCGGCGCCGCTGGGGCGTGATGTTCGAGCGCGCGGCGCTGTTTTCCTCGCTGACGGTGGCCGACAACGTGGCGATGGTGCTGGCCGAGCACACCGACCTCTCGCCGCAGCTGATCCGCGAAGTCGCGGCGGTGAAGATCGCGTTGACAGGGCTGCCGCCCGACGCCGGCCTCAAGTACCCGAGCGAGCTCTCCGGCGGCATGCGCAAGCGCGCCGCGCTGGCGCGCGCGCTGGCGCTCGACCCGGAGCTGCTGTTCCTCGACGAGCCCACTGCCGGTCTCGACCCGTTGTCGGCCAGCGGCATCGACGAGCTGGTGTGCAGCCTGAACGAGGGCCTGCGGCTGACGATCATGATGGTCACGCACGACCTCGACCTTCTGTGGCACACCGCGCACCGCGTGGCGGTGCTCGGCCAAGGCCGCATCGTGGGCCTGGGCACGATGCCCGAGCTCGCGCGCTCGGACGACGCGGTGGTGCGACAGTACTTTCACGGGCCGCGCGGGCGGGCCGCACAACAACAGGCGCAGGAGCAGGCATGGAAAACAAGGTGAGCCTCGCCGCGGTGGGCATCTTCGTCATCGTGCTGGCGGTCGCGGGAATCGCAGGCGGGCTCTGGCTCGCGAGCGGCACCTATCAGCGCAAGATCTACGACATCTACGAGACCTACATGACCGAGTCGGTCGCGGGCCTGAACGTCAACGCCGCGGTGCGCTATCGAGGCGTCGACGTCGGACTCGTGCGCGCCGTCGGGCTGGCACCGGACAACGTCGAGCAGGTGCGCGTGACGCTGGCCATCGAGCGCGGCACGCCCGTGAAGATCGACACCGTCGCCACGCTGCGGACCGTGGGCCTGACCGGCATCGCCTTCATCGAGCTCAGCGGTGGTCGCCGCGAGTCGCCCGCCCTGGAGGCGGCGCCCGGGCAGAAGTTGCCGGTGATCCGGTCGGCGCCTTCGCTGATCGCCGGGCTGGAGACCTCGCTGCCGGCGTTGACGGCGAGCCTGTCGCGCGCGGTGGACAATTTCAACGGCGTGCTCGACGCCGACAACCGGCGCGCGCTCAGGGCCACGCTCTCGGACCTGGCCACGCTGAGCCACACGCTCGCCGGACGCGCGGCGTCGATCGACGCGACCCTCGCCAACGCCGCGCGCACGGCCGATCAGACTGCACGCTTCAGCGCGCAGCTGCCACAGATGCTGGCGCGCTTCGATCGCACGGCCCAAGCGCTGGAGCGGATGGCCGACGACGTCTCCGAGGCGAGCGCCGGCGCGCGCCGCACCTTGGCCGATGCGAGCGGCGCGTTCGACAGCGCACGACGCACGATCGATGCGTCGCGCGCAGACGTTG
>DATIFD010000532.1:0-10131 GCA_035455385.1 Burkholderiaceae bacterium | reverse complement strand
CCAGATGCGATGCGACCAGCGGGTCGCCAGCTCCATGGTCTGGGGCACGATCAAGTGGTTGAGGTCGTGCACGGTGCACACGGTGCGCGCCGGTGGCCCCAGGCGGGGATGCAATGTGCGGCCGGCCCAGAACACGTCGAGGCCGTCGCGCTCGCACAGCTGCACGCCGCGCGTCTTGAGCCAAACGAACGATGGCAGCAGACGCATGGCATGCAGCGCTTCACGGCGCAACGTCCATCGCGGCGAGGGCAGCGCGAGGCGTGTCGCCGGCAGCCTCGCGTAGGCGAAGAACGACGCATCCGGCCACAGCTCTTCCAGGCCGCGCGCCAGCTGCAGCACGTACTGTCCGACACCCGACAGTGGCACGCGCAGCGCTTCGCCGTCGATGCCGATGCGCAGACCGGTCGTCATGCGATCCTCGTCATCGCGCGCACCTCGTCGTGGCCGGTACCCGGCGCGCGGCGCCGACCGTTGGCGCGCCAGCGGCGGGCGATGGGCTGCTCGAGGCCATGGAACGACAGGCCTGCCAGCGCTACCGTGAGTGCCCAGGCGGCTGCGAAGAAGGCCAGGCGTGAGGCCAAGGGCAGCGACTGAGCGTGAAGGTCCGCCATGCGCGCCAGTCCCCACACGACAAGGGCGTGGAACAGATAGCCGCCGTAGGACACCCGGCCCACCCAGACCAGCGGAAACCACGCGAGCCAGCGCAGGCCGCGCGAGCGCCGCAACGCCTGGACGATCACCGCCAGCGCCGCAAGATCCACCGCGAGGTAGACCAGCACCTCGCGGCCCTGCCCGTACAGGACGCCCGAAAAGACGTTGCGCAGCTGGTCGATGCCAACCATGCCGAGATGCCGGTTGATGGCGACGTACGTCGCGGCGTACAGTGCCGGCACACCGAGGCCCGCCAGGGTGACCAGCGCCGTCGCGCGCGGTCGGTCCCGCCACCACGGTTGCAGCCGCGCGGCCAGCGCGCCCATCAGAAACGCGTCGATGTGGCACGGCGTCGCTGCATAGATCGCAAAGGCCATCGCACCCGGGTCGCCGCCGTCGTGTGCGAGCCAGACCGATGCCAGCGCGCGCACCAGCGGGCCGCACGCCACCAGAGCCAGCATGACCGGCACCTGCGCGCGCCGCGGCACGCCGAGCACGATCAGCGGGAACAGCAGGTAGAACTGCTGCTCGACGCTGAGCGTCCACAGATGCCCGAATGGCGCCCAGTCGACGTACGTCGGCCAGAGAGCGCCGATCATGTGCCAGTTGGCGATGAAGCTCAGCAGGTGGGGCAGGTCCGCCAGCGGCGCCCGGCGGTTCATCGACAGCAGCACGATAGTGCAGACGGCGAGATACAGCAGGTACGCCGGCACGATGCGAAGCGCACGCCGCGCGATGAAGGCGCCGAGGCGCTCGGCCGGCCCGTGGCCCGCATAGTCACCGCGGTCAAAGCCGAGCGTGATGACGTAGCCGGAAATCAGGAAGAACAGCCACACGCCCGTCCAGCCAAACGGCAGCAGGTGGCAGTGCTGCGCAATCACTGCGGTCATCGCCAGCGCGCGCAGGCCATCGAGCGCGTCGATGCGCGCTCGCTCGCTCGGCGCGTGGACGGGGGCGATCGCATTCACGGTAGGGCAAGCTCCTCGGCGAGCAGGCGCGACCAGGCGGCGATGAAGCGCTCGCGGGTCGCGGTCCGCGCATGCGCCTTCAACCGCTCGCCGCGCGCACGCAGCGTTGCAGGGTCGAGGTCGATCAGGAGGCGCATCGCAGTGGCAATCTGGTCGGCGTCGTCGGCGTCGACCGCGAGACCGAGTCCGCCGACGGCCTCGTTGAGCGCGCTGTCCTTCGAGACGATCGGCACCAGTCCGTAAAGAGAGGCCTCGAGCGCCGGCAGGCCGAAGCCCTCCAGCAGGCTGGGCAGCACGAACCCGGCGGCCTGCCGGTACAGCCATCGCAACTGCGCATCGCTGACGTAACCCACCAGGCGCACGCCGGGCGTCCGCGACGCCTCGCGCGTGATCGCGGCGGTGGCGTCGCCACGCGCACCGCAGATGACCAGCGATACCCCGCGCGCCACCAGTCCCGAACGCGCGAACGCTTCGATCGTGCGCAGGTGGTTCTTGCGCTGCTCGAGCGCGCCCACCGACAGCAGGAAAGGCGTGTCGATCGCCGGCACCGGCCGGCCCGGCCCCTCGGCGCAAGCCGCGCGCACGTACAGCGGGATGCTGCCCAGGAAGCGGAAATCGCTACCGAACTCAGAGACGAACGCCGCCTGCGAAGACCGGCTCACGAACACGATGCCCGGCCGCGCAGTGACCACCTTGGCGTAGGCGCGCCGGTACAGCTCGACGGCCCGCGGCGGGTACAGCCGCGCCAGGCGAATCGGCCCGATGTCGTGGCACAGCACGATGTCGGAGGCCTGCAGCCGCCCGCGCAGCACGTACAGCGGATCGAGGTACAGGCGTAGCGGGCTTGAGCGCTCGGGCCAGGTGACGACGGGCCGGTCGCCCAGCCATGCCATCTCCTTGAGCATCATGCGTCCGAGCAGCTTGCGCAGCAGTGGCGGCCTCGGCAGTGCGGCACCGAAGCCCCGCCAGCGCCGCACCCACGCGTCGGCGCCGAAGTGGTCGACCAGGTCCTGGGCGACGAAGTGCGCGCCGGTCCTGTTGATCAAGGACAGCGAATCATCGATCAGCAACGGGCGCGTGGCTGCCAACCGGCCGTCGTGGAGAGCGACCGTGGTGCTCATCGGATTCCTCGCAACCGGCGCCACAGGGCCTTGGCCTGTTCGACGCCACGGCCGCCGGCCGCCCATAGCGCGAAGCTCGCGCGCGAGCGCGCCGCGCGCCGACGCGCGGCATGCTGCTGCAGCGCATGCACCAGGTCCGGCCGCGCCGACGGCAACGCCTCGAGGGTCTGGGCCACCTGTGCCGCGTCGGACAGCCACGACAGGCGGCCGTCGTAGATCAACGCGCGCAGCATCGCGGCCGGTCGGATCGTGAACGGACAGACATCGAGCATCGGCGCCAGCGCCGGCAATGCCAGGCTCGGTGTCAGCGTCCAGGCGTGCAGCACCTCGCCCTCGGCGACGGTGCGAACGAATTCGCACGGCACACCGATCGAAGCGGCGAAATCGCGCCACTTGAACTCGAGGTCGAGGTACCCGTTGTCCCAGAACGCAAAGCGCCGCTCGTAAGCGCACGCCACGATTGCGCCGTGCAGCGACGCGCTCAACACGAATTGCGCGCCCGCGATGCGGTCGAGCAGTCGCCGCAGCGACCCCTCGTCGGCCCGTACCTGGGGGCGCAGCACCACGTCGGCGCCGCTCAATGCGAGCAGTTCGGCGTCGCCGCGCGTGTCCTGGATGTGCGGGATGCAGACAGAGCGGCCCGCCGTGTCGGGCGCCTGCGACGGATGGTGCATCAGCGGCGTCAGCAGGCCCGGATCGCCGAGCACTGTGTCGGCGGGGAGCCCGAGCGCGTCGCGTGTCAGCGGGCCACGCGCGCCGAAGAAGCGGCACAGCGCGCGTGTGCGCGCATCGAGCGGGGTCGCGTCGCGCTTGCCGCAGCCCCAGAATGCGACACAGCCGCGTTCGACGCCCACGTTGCGGCGCAGATCGCGGCGGATCCATTCGGGCTCGATGACGCTGCCGATCACGCGGTACACGTCGGCGTCGACGCGCGGATGCAGGAAGAAGGTCTTGGCCAGCAGTTCGGGCAGGTAGTCGCCGAAGTTCTGCAGCGGCTCGCCCTTGACGAAGTACCGGATTCGCGCGTCGTGCTCACGAAAGCCGGTGGCGCTCATGTTGACGGATGTGTTCATCGCAGGTGCCGGATGCGTCGCGGGTCGAGGCGACCACGCAGCAGATCGCAGAACGCGAGGAGGTTGCCGTGCAGCCGGCCGCGTCGATCGACCCACGGCTCGGGGTAGGTCAGGCGCAGCAGGTTCTTGGCGACGTTGCGTGTGAGATGGCGCAGCGAGTAGCTTGTCGACAGCGACCCCTTGCGCCGCAGGTACAGCGGGTTGGCCACCTGTGAGTAGCCGACACGCAGCCCCGACGTGCGACCGTGCTTGGCGCCCAGGTGCACGCCGCGCAGCGAAGAGCAGTTCACGACGCGGCCATGCACCGCCATGCGGCGGCTGAAATCGATGTCTTCGAGCCAGCCGTACAGGGGCAGGTTGTCGTCGAAGCGCACCCCGTGCGCGAGCGCCGGTGCGACGCGCAGCGCCATGTTGCAGCCGTAGCCGCCGTAGGTGGGCTTGATCGACGCCGGCGTGTCGGGCGCCGCTGCTGCCAGGACCTCGAGCGCAAGCTCGTGCGGGATACCCGGGCCAGTGGCGCCGTCGAGCAACGGGTGGTTGGTGGCGATCACGACATCCGGCTGCGCGCCGAACAGCGCGTGCACCTGGCGCACGTAGTCGGCCGCGGGGTAGAAGTCGTCGTCGATGAAGACGAGCACGTCGGTATCGGCGCATGACTCGAGGATGCGGTTGCGCTGCAACGTCAATCCACGCGGCCCGGTCAGCACGATGATCGGGCAACCGATCGCCGGGGCTGCGCCGGCGTCGTAGTCGTCGGGTCCGGCGGGGCACACGACGACGCGCTGCGGTCGCGTGTCCTGCCGCGCGAGCTGCGCGAGCGTCAGCGGCATCTGCATCGGGCGCCCGGCGGTGGCGATGCCGATCGCCACGCGAAGCGGCGGCATCACGCGCACCTCCAGATCCTGGCGATGAGCTGCTTGCGATGCAGCACCGCGACGAGCGTGAGGCTCAGGCCGACCTGGCTGGCCACGCGCGCCCAGGCCACTCCGGCGCCGTCGTGCAGCAGGGCCAGCGCCACCACCAGCAACACGGTCACCAGCGCGGCGGCGACGGACACGCGCGACACCAGCGCGTCGTGGCGCAGCGGGATCAGCACGTAGCCGGTGATGACCTGGCTCAGCGCGGCAAACGGGAACAGCAGCCCCAGCGTGCACAGCAGGGGCACGCTGGGCGCGAAGTCGGGACCGAGGATGACGGGTACTGCGATGCCTGCCAGTGCCAGCGTGCCGACCAGCAGCACCACGCCGAACGCGGTCATCGCGACCAACGCGCCGCGCATCAGGCGCCAGGCGTCGGCCTCGCTCTCCTTGGCGCTGATCTGGCGTGCCACCGTCCCCACGAGCACGTGGTTGGCCGGTTGCATCAGACTCAAACCGACGGCGGCGAGCCGCTCGGCGGCCCCGTACCACCCGACCTGCGCGGCGCTGGAGAACAGGCTCAGCAGGTAGGTCGACGAGGTGGCGGTCATCATCGTGAAGCCCTTGTGCGCGAACAGTGCGGTGGCGTCTCGCACCAGTCGGCGGCCGCCGCGGCAGCGGACGGCGCGGCGTTCGATACCCCGCAGCGCGAGCGCGTAGCCCGCGAGCGTGCAGACGATGTTCGAGCCGAACAGGATCGCCAGTGCCATCGTGCCGTCACCTGGGCCACGCACCAACAGCAGGATCAGCGGCAGGTTGATCGCGAAGCCCGCCGCTTCCAGCAGCACAGAGGTGCGGAAGCGCAGCGTGCCCTGGAAGAACCAGCCGAGGTTGAAGGCGGCGAGCAGTCCGTTGGCGGTGGCCAGCGCGCCCAGCATCGGGTTCTCGTGCAGCAGCGGGGACGCCAACGTGCCGGCGAGGCCGACAGCCAGCCCCGGCAGCGCCATCCACAGCCGGCCGCTGACGTGGCGCCCGAACAAGTCGCCCAATTGCGCGCGGTCGCGGCACGCCGCGGCGTCGCGCGCACCCACCACCGGGAAGCCGTACTCGCCCAGCATCCACACGATCTGGTACAGCGACATCGCGGCCAGCAGGCGGCCGTATTCGGCGGCGCCGAGCACGCGGCCGTAGTACGGAATGAGCACCAGCAGGTACGCGTAGCGAAGCGCATAGCCGGCGTAGACGAACGCCAGCGCGCGCCGTGTCGAGATCGGCGCGTCGGGCGGCCGCGCCTCGAGTGCCGCGCGGGTCGCCGCGCGCAGCGTCTCGCCTGTCAGCATGGCGGGCGTGCTCACGGTTGCAGCACCTCGCGGATCGCCGTCATGTGACGCTCGGCCGACGCCCGCCACGAGAAGCGCTCGAGCCGCCGGCGCCCGGCCTCGCGCAGGCGCTGGCGGAGCGACTCGTCGCTGAACAGCGTGCGCAGTTGCGTCGCGAGTTCCTCGGCGCGCGTCGCCTCGAAGTACATGGCGGCGTCGCCGCATACCTCGCGCAGCGCCGGCACGCTCGATGCGATGACGGGGCAGTCGCACGCCATCGCCTCCAGCGGCGGGATGCCGAAGCCCTCGTACAGCGACGGGAAGACGAAACAGGTCGCGTGGCCATACAGCGACTTCAGCTCGGCGTCGGTCACGTAGCCGAGACGGCGCAGCGCGTCACCTGGGGTGTCGACTTGGCGGAACACCGCCGGGTCGGCTGCGCCGGTGACCACGCAGCGCGGTGCCTGCTGCCCGAGCTGGCCCAGCGCCTGCGCGATCACCGCGAGGTTCTTCGCCGGCGTCGGGCTGCTCACCGCAAGCGCGAAGCGCTGGCCGCGCAAGCCGTGGCGGTCGAGAATGCGGTCGTCGGCGGTGACGCGCAGCAAATGCTGCCAGCCCTCCAGCGTGACACGCAGCCGCTCGCGCGGCGCCCCGAAGCACTCCACTGCCTCGGCAGCGCTGAACTGTGAGACCGTCATCGTGCGCGGCGCGTGCGCGGTGATGCGTCGCACCAAGTGTTGATAGGCTTGCACGAAGGCGGCGCTGAACCCCTGCGGCCAGCGCACGACCGCCGCGTCGTGCACGGTGACGATCTGCTGCCGTATGAGCCACGGGCCCGTGAAGCCGAAGCTCACCAGCAGGCCGGCGCGCGCGCGCCAGGCCAGTTCGATCTGTTCCCACCAGTGTCCCTGCAGGCGGCCGAGCGTTTCGACCAGCACGTGCTGCAGTGACGGCACCGGTGTGCCGCGCGGCACCAGCACGGTCCAGCGAAGTCCCGCGCCAGCGCCGTCCCCCAGCAGATCATCCAGCGCGAACAAGGTCTCGCGCGCGTAGCGCTGCACGCCGGTGACGCGCTGGCCGAGAAAGCGCCCGTTGATCAGCACCTCGGGTTCAGGCGTGGCCATGCAGCGCTCCGGATGGGCGGGGGTGGCGGGCGAGCGCCGGCGCAGCCGCCGCGGCGGCGAAGGCATAGAACGCCATGCCGAGGTCGAACACCACCGCCGACACGGCTGCGGCAAGCACCGCGGCAAGCACCGCGTGGCGAGCCGCCCGGCGCGTCGCTGTGGCACGCGGATCATCGGCGGTCGCGATGCCGGCCGGTGTCGGAGCCCACAGCACGTGGCCGAGGAACATCAGGAACAGGACGCATCCCGGGACGCCGACGTTGGACAGCAGCACGAGCACGAAGCTCGACGCGCGCGCGCTGCCGAGGCCTGTGCCCAATCCGTGCGAATCGACGAAGTTGATCCAGGCCTGTTGGTTCCACGACCCGCGCTCGAGCCCGGACAGGCTGTCGAGCTTGCGGACGACCGTGACGCCAAAGAAGTCTGCGAGGTGGTCGGCAATCTCCGGGCGCAACAGCAGGGCCACGCACACCATCACCAAGGTCACCCACAGCAACCAGGCCGCCTTGCCCAGGCGCAACGCTTGGGAGCGCGTCAGGGTCCGCCAGGCGCCGCAGAGCGCGACGAGCGACACGTACGCGGCCAGCGTGGCGTACGCGGTCGAAGACGTCGATAGCAGCAGCAGCGCGAGCGTGGCCAGCGCCAGCAGGCCGCTCGCCCAGGGGCGCACGCGCTCGCGCCACAGTGTCGCGGTGAAGGCGAACAGCGGCAGTGTGAAGGAGGCGAACCCCGAACTCTCGGCAAAGGTGCCCGAGATTCGCTGCAGGCCGCCGACGTCGCCGCCGACCAATATGGCGTAGCCGGCGTTGCGCACCGACTGCAGCAGGCTCGGGATCGGCAGGTACAGCTCCGCGAGATTCAGCATCGCGGCGGCGACGTTGATTGCGGCCAGGAGCAGGACGGCGTCGCCGAACGCCGCGAGGCGGCCTGACGGGCGCACCAGCGCCACGGTGGCGGCGAAGGTGAGCAGCGCTGCGATCGCGTATGCCGCCTGCGTCAGATTGGTCGAAAGCGGCTGCAGCGGCAGCAAGCGCACGCCGTTCATCGCGCCGCGGTCGGTGCCGTACAGCAGTGTCTGCCCGTCGAGGAAGCGCGGCACGAAGTACGCGCTCAGCACACCCCAGGTGACGAGCACCAGCAGCCAGAAGCCCGCCTGCGGGAACGCCAGCGGGCGCATGCAGGCGTCGACACCTTGCTCCCGCAGCGCGCGCCATACGACGAACGGCATCAGCAAGATCGCTGGCGTGATCGGCGCGCCGCCGAGCGCCGGCAGCTCGATGGCAGCGCTGGCGCCGAACAGGCAGCACACCAGCAGCGCGAGCGGCATGCGCGGGGCCGGCGTGATGAGCGCCAGCAGCAACACGATGGCTGCAAACGGCGTAAGCACCATCGTCCGTTCCTAGCCGAGTCCGAGCGCCCGGCCCAAGCCCGCCCGGCGCACCGCGTCGCGCAAGAGCCAGGGTCCAACGATGCCGGCCCCGCACGCGAGCGCGAGCAACACGACCGGCTGATCGATCCCCAGCACACGATGCAGCGTGATGCGCGTGCCCGCTACGAACAGCACGTGCAGCACGTAGATGGTCATCGACGCGCGGCCGAGCGCGCACCAGAGGCTGTCGGCGCCTTGGTGCGTCGCCAGCGCGAGCACGGCCACCGTGCCTGCGACGGCCGCCGGCAGCGCCGCCAGGCTCCAGTGACTGAGCCCGGCGAGGAACACCGGCGCCGAGCAGGCCAGCCAGATCGCGGCCGCCGCCATCGCGGTGGCCCATTGCGCACGGCGCGTCGCGAAGCGCTCGAGCAGGTGTGGTCCGAGGGCGACCCCGAGCGCGTAGAAGACGCCGAACCGAGCAGGCAGCGCGACCAAGTGGGGCAGTTCGACCACCTCGACGACCACGCGCGCGGCGACCATGAACGCCAGCAGCGCCAGCACGCCGATGCGCGGTAGTGCCGCGGCGCTCAGCAAATGCAGGATCAGCAGCGCCTGCAGAAACCAGAACTGTGACGTCGGTTCCCACAGCAGGCTGACGATGCGTTGCGCATCGAGCGCGCCCGGCGTGTTGACCAGGGTGCCGAGCATGTCGATCACCGCAAGTTGCAGCACGCTCCAGAGCAGGTACGGCCAGGCGACGCGCACCAGCGAGTCGTGCACGAACGCTCCCGGGTTGGCGTCGAGCCGTTGCGACACGAACAGGCCCGTGAGCAGGAAGAACAGCGGCATGTGGAAGCTGTAGATCGCAAAGTACGCGGCTCCCCAACCGTCGTTGGGGTCCGCGAGGTGTGCCGCCGTCAGGCCGTCGATCGCGTGGCCGATGACAACCAGCACGATGCCCATGCCCTTGGCGGCATCCACCCAGTCGGCCCGGGAGTCCTCCCAACCGACCGTGCGCCGGGCCCCTGTGGGCTCACGCAGCGGCGGCGAGGCGTGCATCGAGGTCGTCATCGGAAAGCGTCAGATCGAGATAGATCGGTGAGGGACCGATCGAGACGGTGGGTGTCGGTCCGTCCTGGATTGCCAGCGGCCTGCCAAGCGCGTCGACGCCGAGACTTGCGGTCCCACCTGACCACGGCAAGCGACGTGCCCGACCGTCGGCGCTCCACGCGACCAGCTTGCGACGCGGGGGGGCCTCGAAGACGAAGGCCTGCAGGCCGCTCGTCGGCGTGTCGGCACCTGCGGCGTGGCGCTGCAGCGTGTGCGTGCCGAGTTGCCATGCCAGCGTGCGAAACGCCTGATAGCTGTCGCGACGGCTGCCGTCGTTGCGGGTCAGCCCCATCGGGCCGTCGACGCTGTCCTGGGCGGAGAACCAGCACAGCACCTCGACGTCGGCCGCTGCCGCGACGATGAAGGCGCGCGGCAGGTAGGCCACCAGCGTCTCCTCGGAGACCGCCTTGGCGGCGCTGCCCTCGGCGCTGGCCCAGCCCCATTCGGTGATCCAGATCGCCGGTGTGCAATCGAGTCGGCCGCGGGGGGGGCCCCGCCGCCGGCCCCCCCCCCCCGGGCCCCAGCGGGCGGGGGGGGCG
>DATIFD010000531.1:0-10877 GCA_035455385.1 Burkholderiaceae bacterium | reverse complement strand
GGGCCGAGCGCCTCGACGGTGGCGACGATCTCGTGCCCCGGCACCAGCGGCAGCCGCGGCAGCGGCAACTCGCCGTCGACGATGTGCAGGTCGGTGCGGCACACCGCGCAGGCGCGCACCCGAAGCAGCACCTCGCCGGGGCCCGGCACCGGCGTGTCGCGCGACACCATGTCCAGTGGCGTGCGAGGAGCGTGCAGGGTCATCGCGAGCAAGGCGGCCTCCGGGGGTGCACCGGCCACGAGCCGGTGCCCCAATTGTCACGCGAGCCTGCGGGCCGACACCGTTTGAGCCAACGCAACGCCCTGCGCGTGCCCGTCTGCGAGCATCGGCGCAGGCCATGACGACACCGCACGACCCGCTGCAGCGCTCGCGAGCGCTGGTGCAGGCGCTGGGCGACGCGCTGGCGCGCCAGCACGGCGGCCCGGTGCCGCTGATCGAAACCCACATCTCGTGGGTGCTGCTGGCAGGGCCCTACGTCTACAAGATCAAGAAACCGGTGCGCCTGAGCTTCCTCGACTTCAGCACGCTGGCGCTGCGCCATCACTTCTGCGACGAAGAGCTGCGGTTGAACCGGCGTTTCGCGCCGCGGCTGTACCTGCGCGTGCTGCCCGTGACCGGCAGCGACGATGCGCCGCGCCTGGGTGGCGAGGGCGAGCCGATCGAATACGCGCTGCAGATGCAGCGCATGCGCGACGACGACCTCGCGGGTGCACGCCTGGCGCGCGGCGCGCTCGGCGCCTCCGACGTCGAGCGCTTCGCGCGGACGCTCGCAGCGTGGCACGGCGCCGCGCCGGTGGCGGGCGCCGACGGCGCCTGGGGCACGCCGCAACGCGTGGCGGCCGACTTCGACAACGTGCTCGCCGACTGGCCGCAAGCCGACGACGCCGAGGCGGTGGTCGACCTGCGCCGCTGGTTCGACGCGCAGGCGCCCGACACCGGCGTGCGAGTGGCCGAACGGCTGGCGGCCGGCCGCGTGCGCGAGTGCCACGGCGACCTGCACGTCGACAACCTGGCGTGGCTCGACGGGCAACTCACCGCGTTCGATTGCCTGGAGTTCGACCCCGGGCTGCGCTGGATCGACACCATCAGCGAGGTCGCGTTTCTCGCGATGGACCTGCAGGCGCGGCAGCGCCACGACCTGGCGCACGCGTTCGTCGATGCCTACCTCGAAGCCAGCGGCGATGCCGACGGGCTGCCGCTGCTGCGGCGCTACGCGGTCTACCGTGCGCTGGTGCGCGCCCGCGTGTCGCGCCTGCGCGAGACGCACGACGTGGCAGCCGCGCGCGCGGGCGTCGCCGCGACCTACCTCGCGCTGGCGCAGCGGCTCGCGCGCCAGTGGGATCCGCGGCTGTTGGTGACGCACGGCCTGCCCGGATCGGGCAAGACCTGGGTCACGCACGGCTTGATCGAGGCGACCGGCGCGATCCGTTGGCGCTCCGACGTCGAGCGGCGGCGCATGCTCGGCTCGGGTCGCTACCAGGCGGCCGACAGCGAGACGGTGTATGCGCGGCTGGGTGAGCTGGCGCGGCTGTCGCTGGGCGCCGGCTATCCGACGATCGTCGACGCCGCCTGCCTCAGGCGCCGCGAGCGCGATGCGCTGCGCGCGTTGGCCGCACAACTGCATGCGCCGTGCCTGCTGCTGCATTGCGATGCGCCGCCGGAGGTGTTGCGCCAGCGCGTGCGCGAGCGCGCAAACCGCGGCACCGATGCGTCTGAGGCCGACGAGGCGGTGCTCGACATGCTGGCGAACAAGGTCGAACCGCTGGCGCCCGACGAGATGGCACATGCGATCCGCATCGACACCAGCCATCCGGTGTCGAGCGCGTCGCTGGCCGGTCAGTGGCTGGCGCGCGGCGACGCGCACTGAGCGCGCGCGTTCGATGGCGCCGCGGCTTCAGCGCTGCCAGTGCGCGCGCAGCAACACCGAGTGGTCGCCGTAGTCCAACTTCAGATCGCCCTGGTAAGCGTGCTGCATCGCGTGGGCCATTTCGCCGGCCAGGTGGATGTCGGTGGTGGTGACCTCGATCCCGTCGGCAGTGTCGGTGATCGCCATGATCCGCTGCAGCGGGTGCCTGGCCTTGGCACCTTCGGCGTGGTGCTTGAGCATCGCCAGCAGCTCGTCGCGATGCTCGCGCGCGAACGGGCCGTCGATGCGCACGATGCCGGCGGGCGCGTTGTCGTGCGTGCGCTTGCAGGCGGCGCACAGCAGCGACGGCGCCTTGCCGGCGACCCGCTCCTTCCACTGCCAGCGCCCCTGCTCGAACACGGCGCCGCACTCGGGGCACCAGGTCGGCTCGGCGGGCTTGGCGTGCAGCGCGTAAGGGTCGTGCTGATCCTCGCGGATGCCGGCACGGCCCTTCACGGGCGTGCCGTCGGTGTGCCGATGCGTGGTCTTGTCGAATTGCGACACGCGGATCTCCTGTCGAATGCAATCAATCATCGCGCCGGGCCGTCGACCACGGCTTGAGCCTGGTCAAGCCGCCGGCACAGGCGGGCGAGCGGCCCGTCGGCGGCAGCGACGCGGCCGCCCGGTCAGGCGGTCTCGGGCGGCGCGACCACGGCGATCGCCTCGACCTCGATCAGCAGCTCGGGCATCACCAGGGACTGCACGCCCACCAGCGTGCTCGCCGGCGGTTCGGCGCTGCCGTAGAAGCGGCTGCGCACCTCGGCGATCACCGCCCGGTGTTCCGGCTTGTAGTCGACGACGAAGATGGTCGTCTTCACCAGGTCGGTGAAAGTGGCACTGGCCGCCTCGAGCGCGCGCTGCAGGTTCCTGAACGCCTGCTCGGTCTGCGCGCGCAGATCGCCGGCGCCCACCACGCGGCCGTCGGCGTCGAACGCCACCTGGCCGGCGATGTACACGGCCGTCCCGTGCACGGCGCTGACGACGTGGGAGTAGCCGCGCGGCGGCGCCAGGCCCGCGGGCTGCAGATGCAGATGGTTCACCAGTTCTTCTCCTTGCTCGCGCGTTCGCAAGCGACACCGGTGAGCATGACGCCGGCGGCGCGACGCGGCAAGTCGATGCGGTCGCAGCGGTCTTAAGGGTGTGTCCCGAGCCGTTGCCGCAGACGCGGCGCCTAGCATCGGCACCCACCTTCGGGCAGCGAGCGCTGGCGAAATGAACACCCTGTCGAGCCTGGACGCCGCGTTTCTTTACCTCGAGACGCCCGAAATGCCGATGCACGTGGGCGCGCTGCACGTGTTCGAGCTGCCCGCCGGCTACAAGGGGCGCTACGTGCGCGACCTGCGCAGGCACATCGCGGCGCGGTTGGCCATCGTGCCGGCGCTGCGGCGCCGGCTGTGGTGGATGCCGCTGAATCTGGCCAACCCGGCCTGGGTCGACGCCGAGCCCGACCTCAACCGGCACATCGTCGAGATCAAGCTGCCGAAGTCGGCCCGCCACGGCGACGGCATGGCGGCGCTGGAGGCGCAGGTGGCCGCGCTGCACCCGGTGCTGCTCGACCGCAGCAAGCCGCTGTGGAAGTTCCACGTCTTCGAGGGGCTGGCGCCCGGCGCCAACGGCCACAAGCGGGTGGCGCTGTACAGCCAGCTGCACCACGCCGCGGTCGACGGGCAAGCCGCGGTGGCGCTGGCCAACGCGATCCTCGACCTGACGCCCGAGCCGCGCGCGATCGAGCTGAAGGCGAGCTCGCGCACGAAGACGTTCCGGCTCAGCATGGGCGAGTCGCTGCGCGGCGCGCTGGCCAGCCAGATCCAGCAGGTGACCCGCATCGTGAAGGAACTGCCCGACACGGTGGGCACGCTCGGCGGCGCCGCAGGCAGCGCGCTGCGAGGCACGCTGGCCAACAGCGCGCTGTTCGGCGGCAAGGGCGGCTCGGGCAACCTCACGCTGGCGCCGAAGACGCCGTTCAACGTTTCGGTCACCAGCGGCCGCGCGTTCGCCGCGGTGTCGCTGCCGCTGGCCGAGCTGAAGGCCATCGGCAAGGCGCACGACGCGACCATCAACGACATGGTGATGATGGTGGTGTCGACCGCGCTGCGCCGCTACCTCGCCAAGCGGCAGGCGCTGCCGAAGAAGAGCCTGATCGCCGCGGTGCCGATCTCGCTGCGCAAGCCGGGCGACACCACCAGCGACAACCAGGCCTCGATGAGCCTGATCAGCCTGGGCACGCAGATCGCCGATCCGATGAAGCGGCTGGCGCACATCCGCCATGCGAGCACGTCGATGAAGTCGACGCTCGGCAGCGTCAAGAGCATCCTGCCCACCGACTTCCCGTCGCTCGGGCTGCCGTGGCTGATGGAAGCGGCCGCGTCGCTGTACGGCAAGGCGAAGGTGGCCGACCGCATCCCGCAGGTGGCCAACGTCGCGATCTCCAACGTGCCGGGGCCGCCGATGTCGCTGTACCTGGCCGGCGCGCGCATGCTGACCAACTACCCGACCTCGATCATCGTGCACGGCATGGCGCTGAACATCACCGTGCAGAGCTACGCCGGCTCGCTCGATTTCGGCATCATGGCCGATGCCGCGGCGATGCCCGACGTCAGGTCGTTCGCGCAGGCCATCGAGATCGCATTCGACGACCTGCGCGCGCTGCCGCTGCCCGATGGGCACGCCGACGCGAGCGGTGTTGCGCTGGTGGAGCGCGCGGTGCGGTCGATGGGCAAGCGCGTCGGCAAGGCGGTGACGGGCGCTGTCGGCGGCGCGCTGACGAGCGCCGTCAATCAGGCGGTTCGTGGCGCGATCGGCGTCGCGGCCGGCGCCGCCGATACCGCCACGCGGCGCAGGGCTGCGCCCGCCAAGACACCTGCCAAGCGCAGCCGCGCAGGCAAACCCGGCAAGCCCGCCGCGCCGCGCGCGCGCCGGGCGTGACAGAGCCACCCCCGTGCAGGTGAGCGCCCGCGGCATCGCGATCGAGGTCGACGACCTGGGGCCGCCCGGCGCCGAGCCGCTGCTGATGATCATGGGGCTGGGCATGCAGCTCACCGCGTGGCCCGAGCCGATGGTGCAAAAGCTGATCGCGCGCGGCTTTCGCGTCATCCGCATCGACAACCGCGACGCCGGCCTGAGCCAGGGCTTCGATGCGGCCGGCGTGCCGAACCTGCTGTGGGCGGTGCTGCGCCACGCGATGCACCTGCCGGTCGCGAGCCCGTACCTGTTGAGCGACATGGCCGGCGATGCGCTGGGTGTGCTCGACGCCTTGAATCTGCCGCGCGTGCACGTGTGCGGCGCGTCGATGGGCGGCATGATCGCGCAGCACATGGCCAGCGCGCAGCCGCAGCGCGTGAAGAGCCTGACGCTGATGATGACCGGTTCCGGCGCGCACAGGCTGCCGCGCGCCCAACCGCACGTGCAGCGCGCGCTGCTGTCGCGGCCGCGCGGGCGCGGCGACGATGCGGTGGCCGCACACCTGCAGCACATCCTCGAGCTCGTCGGCAGCCCGGCCTACCGCGCCGATCCTGCCGCCGTCCACGAGCGCGTGCTGGCCAGCGTGCGCCGCGCCTCCCGGCCGGCCGGCACGGCGCGCCAGTTGCTGGCCGTCATTGCCGACGGCGACCGCTCGCCGCTGCTGGCGCGCATCGGCGCGCCCACGTGCGTGATCCACGGTGATGCCGATCCGCTGGTGCCGGTGCAGTGCGGCCTCGACCTGGTGCGGCGCATCGCCGGCGCGCAGGCCGACATCGTGCCCGGCATGGGGCACGACCTGCCGGAGGCGCTGTTCGACCGCTTCGTCTCGGCCATTGCCGACAACGCGGCGCGCGCGGCCTGACGTCGCCGGCGCGACGCATCACTGTTACTTCCGCGGCCCCTTCGGCGGACCGCGCATCGGGTACAAACACGCCCGGGGAAGCGCCCGGGCGGACGACGCCGGGCCGATGGGGAACACCCGGAACTGGAGCACTGCATGCTGCGAATGCCCGCAACGGCGTTCGAGGATGACGCGCGCGGTCTGGTCAACTCGCGCATGGCGCTGCGCGTGTTGTGGGTTGGCGCCGTGGTGTGCACCATCGGTGGCGTCGCCACCTGGCTGCAGCCGTTCGACATCAGTCTGGCGGCGCGCTCGGGGCTGATCGGCGCGCAGGCGGCGCTGGCGCTGCTGTGCATCGCCGGCACGCGGTTGACGCATGCGGTGCCGCCGCGCGTGCTGGTGCTCACCGTGGCGTGGGCGGGCGTGGCGCTCGCCACGCTGACCGCGCTGAGCCTGGGCCACGGCGCGTACTCGCTCGACCTGGGCTTCCACGCCCTCATCATCTGCGTCGTCGCGGTGCTCGCCGGCGCCGGTCAGGCGATCGCGATGGCGTTCGTCTGCGCGCTGACCGCGGCGGCGCTCGGCTGGGCCGAGGCGCAGGGCTGGATCACCGGCGCGGCAAAGCTGGCCAGCGCGCCGCTGTCGCATCCGCTGGTCGCCCACGGTCTGCTGCTGCTGTCGGGCCTGCTGCTCGGCGTGATCCTGCTGCGGCTGTCCAACGCATCGGTGCAAGCCGCGCGCGAGCGCGAGGCGCGCTTCCGCTCGCTGATGGCGATCGCCGCCGACCACTACTGGGAGCTCGACGACTCGTTGCGCCTGCGCCGCGCCGACGATGCGGTCACGCTGGCGGCGAGCGAGCTGCTCGAGCCGCACCTGAAGCGGCCGCTGGCCGACGTCGCCGGCGCGCACGGCGCCGACATGGCCGCGCAGACGCGCGCGCTCGACAACCTGCGCGCGCACCGACCGTTCGCCGGGCTGCACGGCCGCGTGCACGACCGTGCCGGCAAGACGGTGCACCTGGAGTTCAGCGGCCAGCCGCGCTTCACCGGCAGCGGCCGCTTCGCCGGCTACTGGGGCGTCGCGCGCGACGTCTCCGAGGCGGTGCACGCCGAGGTGGCGCAGCGCCGCTCCGAGCAGATGCTGTCGAGCCTGTTCGCGGCCACGCCCGATTGCCTGGCGCTCAGCGAGTTCGAGTCCGGGCGCATCCTGATGGTCAACCAGTCGTTCCTCGACACGCTCGGCTATCGCGGCGACGAGGTGATCGGCCGCACCTCGCTCGAGCTCGGCATCTGGGGCTCCGCGGGCGAGCGCTCGCCGATGCTCGCGATGCTGCGCGAGCGCGGCGTGATGAGGGGGCTGCGCGCCACGTTCCGCACGCGCGACGGCGTGGCGATGAGCATGCTGATGTCGGCTGCGGTCAGCCGCATCGACGGTCTGGACGTGGTGGTGGTCAATGCGCGCAACATCGGCGACGACGACCGGCGCCGCTTCGAGTACGAGGCGATCCTGCGGCGCGCGCCGATCGGCATCGCGTTCGTGCGCGAGCAGCGCATCGCCAGTGCCAACCCGAGCTTCGAGTCGATGTTCGGCTTCGAGCCGGGCTCGCTCGCGGGCCAGCCGATCGCGCTGGTGTGGCCCGACGGCGATGCGCCGCCGCTCGACGCGTCGCGTCACGGCGAGCCGGCGACCTTCGAGCGCCGGATGGTGCGCCGCGACGGCAGCGAGTTCTGGTGCCACCTGCGCGCCGACGCGTTGCAGGGCAGCGGCCCGGTGGGCGGCGGCACGATCTGGATCGCCGAAGACGTCACCGAGCGCCACCGCGCGCAGCAGGACCTCGCGGCCGCGCGCGACGCCGCCGAGGCGGCCAGCCGCGCCAAGAGCGCGTTCCTGGCCAACACCAGCCACGAGATCCGCACGCCGCTGAACGGCCTGCTCGGGCTGGCGCGGCTCGTGATGCGCGACGGCATCGACGATGCGCAGCGCAAGAACTACCTCGGCCACATCCTCGACAGCGCGCAGGGGCTCGCCGCGACGCTGACCGACATCCTCGACCTGTCGAAGATCGAGGCCGGCAAGCTCGGCATCGACCAGGCGCCGTTTCGGCTGCGCGAGGCGCTGGAGTCGGTGCACCGCAGTCACCTGGCGCTGGCGCAGGCCAAGGGGCTGGCACTCGAGCTGGCGATCGACGTCGAATTGCCGAAGGCGGTGCTCGGCGACGCCACGCGCGTCCGTCAGATCGTGGGCAACTTCGTCGCCAACGCGATCAAGTTCACCGAGCGCGGGCGCGTGCTGATCGACGCCACGCGGCAGCACCGCGACACGGTGCGGCTGGCGGTGATCGACACCGGCATCGGCATCGACGTCGAGGTGCAGCAGCGGCTGTTCCAGCCGTTCTCGCAAGCCGACCCCACCACCACGCGCCGCTACGGTGGCACCGGGCTCGGGCTGTCGATCTGCCGCGAGCTGGCGCGCCTGATGGGCGGGCAGGTCGGCGTGCGCAGCGTGGCCGGCGCGGGCAGCGAGTTCTGGATCGAGCTGCCGCTGCCGGCCGCGAGCGAACAGGCGATCGTGCCGCCGCCGGCCGACGAGGCGCACGACGTGTCCGTGTTGCGCGGTGCGCGCGTGCTGGTGGGCGAGGACAACGCGGTCAACATGATGATCACGCTGGCGCTGCTCGAGCAGTGGGGCGTACAGGCGCACCAGGCGGTCGACGGCGTGGCCGTCGTCGAGGCGGTGATCACCGCCGAGCGCGACGGCCAGCCGTTCCATGCCGTGCTGATGGACTTGCAGATGCCGCGCCTGAGCGGCCACACCGCCGCCCACGTGCTGCGCGAACGGCTCGGCGCGCGCATGCCGCCGATCGTGGCGCTCACCGCCGCCGCGCTGGTGAGCGAGCGCGACGAAGCGATGCGCTCCGGCATGTGCGACTTCCTCACCAAGCCGGTCAACGCCGAGCGCCTGCGCAGCGTGCTGGCCAACTGGGTCGGCCGCACGCGCCCCTGAGCGACTCGCGCGGCGCGCGTCAGCGCACCACCACCGGTGTCGCGAAGTTCACCGGCTCCGGGCCGCCGAGGGCGACCACGGTGTCGCGGATCAGGTGGCCCGAGATCGAGAAGCGCGGCGGGATCTTCGGCAGCGCGTCGAGCGCGTACCAGTTGGCGTCCTCGATCTCGTCGGCCTGCTTGACGATCTCGCCGCCGACCCAGCGCGCGGTGTAGGCGATCATCAGGCTGTGCGGAAACGGCCAGCTCTGGCTGCCGTAGTAGCGCAGGTCGGTGACCTGCACGCCGACCTCTTCGGCGACCTCGCGATGGATGCACTGCTCCAACGACTCGCCCGGCTCGACGAACCCGGCCAAAGCGCTGTACACGCCCGGCACGTAGTGCGGCGAGCGCGCGAGCAGCACCTCGCAGCGGCCGGCCGCCGCACCCGCGGCGGTGGCTGCTCCGCCATCGCCTTGGGCCGCGGCGCCGACCGTGCGCCACACCAGCACCATCATCGCCGGGCTCAGCCGCGGATAGGCGGTGTGCCCGCAGGCCGGGCACTTGCGTGAGCGCTCGGCGCTCTGCAGCACGGTCGGCGTGCCGCAGACCCCGCAGAAGCGGTGCGCGCGGTCCCACTCGAGCACCTGCGCCGCGCGTCCGGCGACGCCCATCAGCGGCTCGCCGAAGGCCATCATCGCGGCGCGCAGCGGCGTGCGCCTGAAGCCGACGGGCGCTTCGCCGAGCACGAACGCCCAGCAGTCGATATCGTCGAGCCGGCCCAGGTAGTGGCGCGCCGGGGCCAGCGCCTCGAACAGCGACCACGCCTGCGGCGCGAAGCGCGCGCCTTCGACATCGGGCACCAGCAGCTGGCCCTCGACGAACGCGAAACACCACGCCTCGGGCGTGGTCTCGGCGTCGGGCTGCACAGCCGGGGTGAAACGCATGCGCTGCATTGTGCAGCGCTGCAGCACGCGGCCCGCATCGGTGTCAGGCGCAGGAATCGCTGGTGGCGGGAGCACCTCGGTGGCATATTGGCGCGCGGCAGATGCCGTGCCGCCCGGTGGCGCCGGCGTCGCATGGCCCGTCGAGCGAAGGCATCTGTCCTGCACCCAAGCCGCCCGGGAGAAAGGGCGGAGCACGTGAAGCGAGACTGCAGGACGGTCAACTGCGAAGAGGAGTACGAAGCATGGCGACCTCAATGACGGACCAGTACCTGGCCAACAACCGGTCTTACGCCGCGGGCGAAGCGATCCACCGGCCCGCCTACCCGGGCAAGCAGCCGATCCAGCCGGCCAAGCGCGTGGCGGTGGTGGCCTGCATGGACGCACGGCTCGACGTCGAAGACCTTCTCGGCTTGCAGACGGGAGACGCCCACATCATCCGCAACGCGGGTGGGGTGGTGAACGACGATGCGATCCGCTGCCTGATCATTTCGCACCATCTTCTCAACACCAACGAGATCATCCTGATCCATCACACGCGCTGCGGCATGCTGGCGTTCACCGACGACCTGCTCAAGGCCGGGCTCGAAGGCGATCCCGCGGCGGAGAAGCTGCTCGGCCAGGCCACGAGCCGCAAGTTCACCAGCTGCAAGAAGTGCTCGGCCACGCCGTCGGCGTTCCACGCCTTCCGCGGCGCGATCGAGCCGCTCGACTCACCGCGCAGCGACAAGCAGATGGAGCGCCTGCAATGGGACGTGCGGCGCAGCATGTCGGCGATCCTCAACCATCCGTGGATCCCGACCAGCGGCCCCGACGCCGTCACGGTGCGCGGCTTCGTCTACGACGTCGATACCGGCAAGCTCGACGAGGTGAGCTATCCGGGGCCGATGGGGTCCATCGGCTAGGAAAGCTCCATGCACCCGAAAACCCGTTATCTCTTCATCGCCTCCATGGACGTCGACGCCGCCAAGGAGGCCTTGTTCAACGAAGTCTATGACACCGAGCACGTGCCGCTGCTTTTGAAGGTGCCCGGCGTGCTCGCCGTAACGCGCGCGGTCAGCGCGCCGCTCGAGATGGTGATCGGCGGCGAGAAGAAGAAGATCGTCGCCGAAGGCGAGCCGCGCTACAGCGCCTACTACGAGCTCGAAAGCGCCGCGGTGCTGACGAGCCCGGCCTGGGCGGCGGCGGTCGACTCGGGCCGCTGGCCGGGCGAGGTGCGGCCTTACACCCGCAACCGACGACAC
>DATIFD010000530.1:0-4929 GCA_035455385.1 Burkholderiaceae bacterium | reverse complement strand
CGGACCCGTATTTCGAGTCGATCCCCGGCCATCCGCACGTGGCGCAGGTCAAGCGCGAGGCCGACGAGACGAGCACGATCTTCGCGGACAACTGGCACTCCGACTGGAGCTTCCTGGCCAGCCCGCCGGCGGGCACGCTGCTACACGGCGACGTCATTCCGCCGGTCGGCGGCGACACGTTGTTCGCCAACCAGTACGACGCCTGGGCCGCGTTGCCGCAGGCGCTGAAGGCCGCGGTGCAGGATCGCCTGGGCGTGCACTCGGCGCGTCGCGCCTATTCGCGCCAGGGCCGCTACGGCGTGGGCGATCAGGGCCGCTCGATGGCGATCCGCTACGACGACTCGGCGCTGGCCACGCAGACGCACCCGATCGCCCGGCGGCATTCCGAGACCGGCCGCACGGCGCTGTTCGTCAGCCCCGGCTACACGATCGGCAGCGAGGGCCTGCCCGGCGACGAAGCCCACGCGGTGCTGCTCGAGCTGTTCGCCCATCAGGCGCGGCCGGAGTTCGTCTACCGCCACCGCTGGGCGCCGGGCATGCTGGTGCTGTGGGACAACCGCTGCCTGGTGCACGCCGCCACCGGTGGCTACCAGGGACACCGCCGGCTGCTGCACCGGATCACCGTCGGCGAGCGGGTTGCCTGAAGCGGCCCGCGTCGCGCTCAGCCGATGACGCCGTCGGCGCGCAACTGCAGGGACGACGGAATCACCAGGCCCAGGGCCCTCGCGGTCTTGGCGTTCAGCAGCAACTGGAACTTGGTCGGTTGCTCGATCGGCAGGTCGGCCGGCCGGGCACCCTTGAGCACGCGCTCGGCATAGCGGGCCAGCCCGCGATACACCTCGTCGAGGTCGGGTCCGTAGGTACACAGCGCGCCGGACTGCACGAAGATCGGCCAGCCCGAGATCACCGGCGCGCGATGGCGCATGCCGAACTCGATGATGCGCTGCCGGTTCTGGATCGCGAAGCCGTCCGCCAGCAGCGAGATCGCCTGCGGCGGCTCGCGCCCCATGGCCGCGAGGGCCGCACTCAACTCGTCGTCGTTGCGCGTGGCGTGATAGTCGAGCCGGATGCCGAGTCGCTGCGCGGTATCGCGCGAATACGCCAGCTCGAGATGCTCGCCCGGGTGGTCGGGGTTCCCGGTCATCGCCACGTGGCGCAGCGTCGGGATGAACTCGCGCAGGATCTCGAGCCGCTTGCCGGTGAGTTCGGCCGCCATCAGGCTGATGCCGCTCATGTTGAAGCGCGGCTTGGCCAGGCTTTCCGCCAGGCCGGCGCTCACCGGATCGCCGCTGAAGACAAAGACCACCGGAACGCCGAGACCGAGCTTGCTCACCATCGTCACGGCGACCCCCTGGGCGACGATCACGTCGACCTGCTGGCGCACCAGGTCGGCCGCCAGCGCCGGGACTCGCGAGGGGTCATCGTCGCCGAATCGGAACTCGAGGGCGACGTTGCGGCCCTCCACCAGACCCAGCGCCGCGAGGCCGCCACGAAACGTGCTGATGGCGGATTCCAGGCTGGCCGCGCGCTGGGCGGTCAACCAGCCGATCTTGGCGATCTTGGGGCTTTGCTGCGCATGCGTTGCCGCGGGCCACGCGCAGGCCGCCAGTGCGCACAGCGCCGTGCGCCGCGCGATGCCATGGCGGCGTGCCGTGGCTGCATGTCCGTCGTGCGCTGTGTTCATCGCCCATCCGACCAACCGTGCGGTGAATTGAAACACACGCAACCGATCACGGCCTGCGCGGGGTGGTTCGCTATTGAACGATCGCGCGTGCGCCGGTGGACGGGTGCTGCCGATCCTGGTCGCACCCACCCGGCGCCGCCTCGGGCTGTGACATAGTGTCTGCCATGGACACAAGAACCACTGCACGCGAGGCCGGGCTCGGCCCCTCGATCGACGATGCCGCGCGCGCGGTCGAGCAGCGCGTGATCGCGTGGCGGCGCGACTTTCACGAGCACCCCGAGCTCGGCAACCGCGAGACGCGCACCGCGGCGATCGTGGCCGACCATCTGCGCAGCCTCGGCTTCGACGAGGTGAAGACCGGCGTCGCGCACACCGGCGTCGTCGGGTTGCTGAAGGGCGGTCGGCCGGGCAAGGTGGTGGCGTTGCGCGCCGACATGGACGCGCTGCCGGTGACCGAAGACGTCGACGTGCCGTTCGCCTCGAAGGAGCGCACGGTCTGGAACGGCGAGGACGTCGGCGTCATGCACGCCTGCGGCCACGACTGCCACACCGCGATCCTGATGGGCGTGGCCAGCGTGCTGGCCGGGTTGCGCGAGCGCCTGCGAGGCAGTGTGAAGTTCATCTTCCAGCCCGCCGAGGAGATGCCGCCCAAGGGCGAAGACGGTGGCGCCAGGATGATGATCCAGGAAGGCGCGCTGCAGAACCCGACGCCGCAGGCGATCTTCGGCCTGCACGTCACGTCGCGCCAGAACGTCGGCTTCCTCGGCTACCGCAGCGGGCCGACGATGGCCAGCTCCGACCGCTTCAGCATCACCGTGCACGGTCGCCAGACGCACGGCGCTGCGCCGTGGCTCGGCGTCGACCCGATCGTCACGTCGGCGCAGGTGGTGCTCGGGCTGCAGACGGTGGTCAGCCGTGGCGTCGACATCGCGCGCGAGCCGGCGGTGGTGACGGTGGGCATGATCCGCGGCGGCGTGCGCGAGAACATCATCCCCGACTCGGTGGAGATGCGCGGCACGATCCGTACCTTCGACGAAGGCATGCGCGACGACGTGCACGAGCGCGTCACGACGCTGGCCGAGTCGGTGGCCAGGGGCTCGCGCGCCGGCTGCACCGTGTGCATCGAGAAGAACTACCCGGTCACCGTCAACGACCCGGCGCTCACCGCCGAGATGCTGCCCACGCTGCAGCGCGTGGCCGGCGCCGACAAGGTGCAGCTGGTGGCCAAGGTCACCGGCTCGGAAGACTTCTCGTACTTCCAGAAGCTGGTGCCGGGGCTGTTCTTCTTCGTCGGCGCGACGCGGCCCGACCTCGACCCGGCCAAGGCACCGGCCAATCACTCGCCGCGGTTTCACGTCGACGAGCGCGCGCTGCTGCTGGGCGTGCGTTCGCTGGCGCACCTGGCGTGCGACTGGCTCGAGGCGCACTGAGGCCGCGCGGCGGCGGCCGCCGCGCAATCCCCGCTCGCCCGTGCTGAAGACCCTGAAGGATCTGTTCGAGAGCCTGAAGCCGTCCGACGGCGACGCGCGGGCGGGCGAGCACGCGCTGCAGCTGGCCACGGCAGTGGTGCTGGTGGAGGTGATGCGCGCCGACGCCACGTTCCACGCCGGCGAGCTCGAGGCGGTGCGCGCGACGCTGCGCGAGAAGTTCGCGCTCTCCGACGACGAGTCCGCGCGCCTGGCCGAACTGGCCGAGGCCACCGCGCAGCGCGCGACCGACCTCTACGCCTTCACGTCGCGCATCGACGAGCGGTTCGACATGGCGCACAAGATCCGCATCGTCGAGGCGATGTGGCGCGTCGCCTACGCCGACGGCCACCTGAGCGACCACGAGCGCCACGTGATGTGGCGCATCGCCGACCTGCTGCACGTGCCGCACGGCGCCTACGTCAACGCGCGGCTGCGCGCGCGCGACGCGGCCGCGGGCTGAAGGGGAGTCGCGCGCCGCGGCGCCTCAGCCGTCGCTGCGCAGCCGCAGCGCGCGCTGCACGAGGCGCCAGGCGTTGCGGTAGGTCGGCACCTCGACCCACAGGCCGTTGACCAGCGCGCGCTCCTCGCCGCGCGCACGGGCGGCTTCGAACGCCTGCACCACCGCCTGCGCGTCGCGCAGCGCCGCATCGTCGGGCGTGAACGCGGCATTCAGCGCGCCGGCATGCTCGGGCCGCACCAGGCTCTTGCAGCGGTAGCCGAGACGTCGCGCGTAGGCAGCTTCGCGGACGGCGCCGGCCACGTCGGCAAACGTGTACGGCGCGTCGATCGGTTCGATGCGCGCGGCGCGACACTCCAGCACGAAGCGCCGGCGTGCGTGGTCGAGTTCCACCGCGTCGGTGCCGCGCTCGGCGCACAAGTCGGCAGCCAGGTCCTCGGTGCCCAGCAGCGCGCAGCGGATGCGCACGCTGGCCGCGGCGAGCGCGCGCACGTCGACGACGCCGAGCGCGGTTTCGCACACCGGCAGCAGCTCGGTGCCGCCCGGCTCGATGCCGAGCGTGCCTTCCCAGGTGCCGATCGCGGCGTCGAGCGCGCGCATCTGCTCGGCGCGCTCGGCCATCGGGCAGGCGATCACGTCGGGTCGCGCGGCCATCGCGGCGGCCAGGTCGGCCGCGCCGTCGGCGTGCTCGAGCTGGTTGACCCGCACCGCGAACAGACGGCTGCGCTCGCGGGCGCGCGCGGCGACGCCGGCCAACAGGTGCCTCGCGTCGGCGCGCCGCGGCGCGGGCGTGAAGTCTTCGAGATCGACGATCAGCACGTCGGCGCCGCTGCCCAGCATCGCCTCGTGCGCCGCGGCGTCGGCGCCGGGGCCGAACAGCCAGGTGCGTCGCAGGTCGGGGTCAAGGCGGTGCATCGTCACGCAGCTTACGCCGGCGCCGACCGGATCGGGCCGCATAGACTGTGCCGATGCGCCAGAGCGTCGCCCTCCACCACGCCAGCCGCCTCGTCAACCACGGCCCCACCGTGCTCGTGACCACCGCGCATCAGGGGCGCCGCAACATCATGGCCGCCGCCTGGTCGATGCCGGTGGAGTTCACGCCGCCGCGCATCGCGATCGTGGTCGACAAGAAGACCTTCACCAGCGATCTGCTCAAGGCCAGCGGCTGCTTCGCGATCTGCCTGCCGGTGCCGGCGCTGGCCGACATCACCTACCGCGTCGGCAGCGAGAGCGGGCGCGACGCAGGCGACAAGTTCGCCCGCCACGGCATCGCGACGTTTGCCGGCCCGCAACTGGGCCTGCCGCTGGTCGAGGGCTGC
>DATIFD010000529.1:0-7499 GCA_035455385.1 Burkholderiaceae bacterium | reverse complement strand
GGCGCGTTCAGCGCCGCTGCGAGCGGCATCGCAGCCGCCCTTGCGATGCGAGCATCGCAGCGCAGTCGGCCTGCAAGGCCGACCGCGACAGTAGGAGCCGCTACCGGGTACCGCCCGCCACGCCGCGCCATCACTCCGCAGGCCATCTCACGCACCCTTCAACTCATGCGGAAAGTACTTGACCACGCAGTCCACCGGGTTCGGCGCGGCCTGCCCCAGCCCACAGATCGACGCGTCGCGCATCACCTGCGACAGCTCGGCCAGCAGCGGCAGGTCCCACTGTGATTGCTCGATCAGCGTCAGCGCCTTGGCGGTGCCGGCGCGGCACGGCGTGCACTGGCCGCACGACTCGTGCGCAAAGAAGCGCATCGTGTTGCGCGCGGCGTTCACCGCGGTGTCCTTGTCGGACAGCACGACCACCGCGGCCGAGCCGATGAAGCAGCCGTGCGGCTGCAGCGTGTCGAAATCGAGCGGCACGTCGGCCAGCGACGCCGGCAGGATGCCGCCGGACGCGCCGCCCGGCAGGTAACCGTACAGCGTGTGGCCATCGGCCATGCCGCCGCAGTGCTCGTCGATCAGTTCGCGCAGCGTGATGCCGGCCGGCGCGAGCTTGACGCCCGGGCTCCTGACGCGGCCCGAGACGGAGAAGCTGCGCAACCCCTTGCGGCCGCGCCTTCCCTGCGAGGCGAACCAGGCCGCGCCCTTTTCGAGCAGGTCGCGCACCCAGTAGAGCGTCTCGAAGTTGTGCTCCAGTGTCGGCCGACCGAACAGGCCCACCTGCGCGACGTACGGCGGACGCAGCCGCGGCAGGCCGCGCTTGCCCTCGATCGACTCGATCATCGCGGACTCCTCGCCGCAGATGTAGGCGCCCGCGCCGCGCCGCAATTCGATCATCGGCAGCACGCCCGCCGGCGGTGCGGCGCGCAAGGCGGCCAGTTCGGCCTCGAGCATCACGCGGCAGTCGTGGTACTCGTCGCGCAGGTACACGTAGATGGCGTCGATGCCCACGGCCCAGGCGGCGATCAGCATGCCCTCGATGAAGCGGTGCGGATCGCGCTCGAGATAGTGACGATCCTTGAAGGTGCCGGGTTCCCCCTCGTCGATGTTCACGGCCATCAGCCGCGGCGCCGGCTCGTTGCGAACGATGCGCCACTTGCGCCCAGCGGGAAAGCCCGCGCCGCCGAGCCCGCGCAAGCCCGAGTCTTCGAGCGTCTTCAGCACGCCCTCGACGTCACGACGGCCATCGACGCACTCGCGCAGCAGCGCGTAGCCGCCCTGGGCGAGGTACGCGGCGAGGCCGACGTGGGGCGTCGCGTCCGGCATGGTGGTCTTGGTGACCACGCACCGCTGCACCGCGGCGACGTCCGCACGCGGCACGGCGCGCTGGTGCACCACCGCCACCGGCGCCTGCTCGCAGCGCCCCACGCACGGCGCTGGGATCACCCTCACCTCGGCGCCGAGCAACGCCGGCAGCCGCTGCAGCAGATCCCGTGCGCCGGCCATCTCGCACGACAGACCGTCGCACACGCGCACGGTCAACGCCGGCGCGGCCGGGACGGTGCCATCGGGCCGCTCGCGGACGACATCGAAGTGATGGTAGAAGCTCGCGACCTCGTACACCTCGGTCTGCGCCAGCTTCAGCTCCTGCGCGAGCGCCGCCAGGTGCGGCGTACCGAGCTGGCCATGGCGGTCGTTGATGCGGTGCAGGTATTCGATCAGGCGGTCACGTCGCGGCGGCTCGCCGGCGAGCAGCGCCTGCACCTCGGCCAGCGCGGCGAGCTGTACGCGTCTGCCCTTTGGAGCCTGTCGTTTGCGGCGGCGGTCAGGCGCCGCCAGGGCGATCGGGATGGTCGGCTGGTTCAATCGCAAGGGCCTCGGTAAAGCAGGCGGCACTATGGCCGCAGCATAGTCCCTGTGTCCAATGCCTTGCCTGAACCGACCAATTCGATGACCTGATCGAACGAGGGCGACAATGCACGGTCACGCCACCGCGGAATCGAGGGCAGTGGATCCGAACACCACCCATGCAGAACGGATGCCGAGCGATCGCCTGAGCGAGGGCTGGCAGCGCAGCGCGGTGCTGATCGTCGACGACGAGGAGGGCATGCGCAACTTCCTCGGCAAGACGCTCGAGCGCCGCTGCGGTCAGGTGACGCTGGCGCGCAGCGCCGAAGAGGCCGACGCGCTGGCGCAGGCGCACCGCTTCGACCTCGTGATCCTCGACATCACGCTGCCCGGCAAGAACGGCATCACCTGGCTGCGCGAGCTGCGCGAGCAGGGCTATTCCGGCGAGGTCATCCTGATCACCGCTTTCGCCGACCTGGAGACGGCGATCGAGGCGCTGCGCGCCGGTGCGTCGGACTTCATCCTGAAGCCGTTTCGCGTGTCGCAGATCCTCAATGCGGTCAAGCACAGCCTCGAACGCTCGCACCTGCGGCGCGAAAACTGGGTGCTGCGACGTACGCTGCACCAGCGGGTGGCGCCGATGGATGCGCTGGTGGGCGACTCGCCGGCCATGCGTGGGCTGCGCGCCGCACTGCTGCGCGCCGCCGGCGTGGCGAGCACGGTGCTGTTGACCGGCGAATCCGGCACCGGCAAGGAGCTCGCCGCGCGCGCGCTGCACGACGACAGCCCGCGCTCGCGTGCGCCCTTCGTGCCCGTGGCCTGCGCGACGATGTCGGCCGAGCGCATCGAGACCGAGCTGTTCGGCCACGCCAAGGGCGCGTTCGCCGGCGCCACCAAGAGCCGCGACGGGCTGCTGTACTACGCCCAGGGTGGCACGCTGTTCCTCGACGAGGTGGCCGAGCTGCCGCTCCCGGTGCAGGCGGCGCTGCTGCGCGTGCTCGACGACCGCCGCATCCGCCCGGTGGGCAGCGAGCAGCAGATCGTGGTGGACGTGCGCATCATCGCCGCCACCAACCGCCGGCTCGCCGACGAGGTGACCGCCGGTCGCTTCCGCAAGGAGCTGTACTACCGGCTGCAGGTGGTGGAGATCGCCTTGCCGCCGCTGCGCGACCACAAGGAGGACATCCCCGAGCTGGCGGAGCACTTCGTGCGCAGGTTGGCGCCGCAGCTCGGCGTCGAGCCGATCCGCCTGTCCGACGCCGAGTTGGAGTACCTGTGCCAGTACGACTGGCCGGGCAACGTGCGCGAGCTGCGCAACCTGATCGAGCGCTCGCTGATCCTCGGTGCGCTGAACCTGTCGGCGCTGTACCCGGGCGAGGCCAAGCCCGTGCTGAAGGGGCCGCAACCACCGACCGATCTGCACGAGCTCGAAAGGCGCCACATCCTGGCCGTGCTCGATTCGGTGGCCGGTGACAAGACTCGCGCGGCGCAGCTGCTCGGCATCTCGCGTCGCACCCTCGAGCGGCGCTTTGCCGAGTGGGCGTGATCGGCCGGCACAGCTTCAGCTCGCTGTCGATCCGCCACAAGCTGCTGGCACTCGGGCTGCTGCCGCTGCTGCTGGCCCTGCCGTTGCTGGCGGTGATCCTGATCGTGTGGGGCGATTCGGCGCTCGACGCGCTGCTGATCACCAAGGTGCGCAGCGATCTGAGCACTGCGCACGGCTACTTCGACCGCGTCCAGGCCGAAGTCGGTGCCAGCACGCTGGCGGTGGCGCAGTCGGCAGCACTGGTCGATGCGCTGCAGCGCCGCGACCGCGACGCCTTCACGCAGCTGTTGGCGCGCGCCAAGGAGCAGCATGCGCTGGACTTTCTCGAGCTGCTGCCTCCCGACGCGACAGCGATCTACGCCACCGAGCATGCCGGCGGCGAGGGGCTGGCGCACGTGGAGCTGCTGGAGGCCGCGCAGTTCGAGCGCATCGCACCGGATCTGACCGCCAGCGTGCCGGTGAGGCTGGTGCCCACCCGCAACGCGGCGCCCAGCGATCGCACCAGCGAAGACCGCGCGATGGTGATGCTGGCGCTGGCGCCAGTGCGCGCGGTTGACGGCAGACCGCTCGGGCTGCTGCGCGGCGGCGTGCTGCTCAATCGCAACCTCGCCTTCATCGACCACATCAACGAAATCGTCTACCCGAAGGGCGCGCTGCCGTTCGGCAGCCAGGGCACGGCGACGCTGTTCCTCGACGACGTGCGCATCTCCACCAACGTGCGCCTGTTCGGCGCCGACAGCGAACGGGCGGTCGGCACGCGGGTGTCGCAGGCGGTGCGCGACGCCGTGCTCGGCCGTGGCGAAACCTGGCTCGACCGCGCGTTCGTGGTCAACGACTGGTACGTATCGGCCTACGAGCCGCTGACCAACGCCGCGGGCCGTCGCATCGGCATGCTGTACGTCGGCTTTCTCGAAAGCCCATATCAACAGGTCAAGCTCGGTGTGCTGACGGGCGTCGGCGCGGTGGTGGTGGTGCTGATGGGGCTGGCGATGGCGCTGGCGCTCACCTGGGCGCGACGCATCTACACGCCGATCGAGCGCATGACGCAGACGATGCAGGCGGTGGAGTCCGGCAACCTGGCAGCCCGGGCGCAGGTCGCCGAGGCTCACGACGAACTCGGCCGCCTCGCCGCGCACCTCGACCGCCTGCTGGACACCATCGACGAAAAGACCCGCGAGCTGCAGGCCTCCCACGACGATCTCGACCGCAAGGTGGTCGAGCGCACGCGCGAATTGCAGTCGGCACAGGCGCAGCTGATCAAGAGCGAGAAGCTGGCCGCGATCGGTCAGCTGACCGCGGGCATCGCGCACGAGGTCAACAATCCGATCGCAGTGATCCAGGGCAACCTCGACCTGCTGCGCGAGACGCTCGGAAGAAAGGCCCGGCCGGTCCACGCCGAGCTGCGGCTGATCGACGAACAGATCGAGCGCATGCGGCTGATCGTCACGCGGCTGCTGCAGTACGCGCGGCCCGGCGAATACGCCGGCTACGTCGAGCCTGTGGACACCGCGCAGGCGATTGCCGACAGCCTGGTGCTGGTGCAGCACCTGCTGTCGCGCGCGCCGATCGAGGTGCAGCGCAACCTGCAAGCGACGCGGCTGGCGCACGTCAACCGCCAGGAGCTGCAGCAGGTGCTGATCAACGGCCTCGTCAATGCCGTCCAGGCGATGCCCGACGGCGGCACGCTGACGCTGGCCAGCCGCGACAGCGGCGACGCGCAGATCGAGATCGACATCGCCGACACGGGGCCTGGATTTCAGGCCAATACCGAGAGTGAGCGCTTCCGGCCATTCGTGACGACGAAGAAGGAAGGCACCGGCCTGGGCTTGTGGATCAGCCGCAGCCTGGTCGAGCGCTACGGCGGCGACATCCGCGCCGGAAACCGCACGGACGGCGTGACCGGCGCCCTGTTGACGGTCGTCCTGCCGGCCGAAACCCAAGCTTCCAGTCCGGTTTCAGACGCGTGAGGCCCGTGCCGCGGCGCCGGCCCCACCCGCCGTGCGCGACGGATTGAACCCCGGCCGGACGGGATGCAACTGAAGGCACAGATCCCGCGCTTGAATGCACCGCCGCAAGGAGCCCGCCATGAACAGCCAAGCCAGCCAAGCCCGCCCGACCACCGGCTACGTGCTGCGCTTCCCGTCGCTGTTCCATGAGGGTCGCGCGCTGGCGTTCGACTGCGACGCCGGCGGCCACGTCGACCTCGACGCGATGTCCGAGCGCGCCAAGCTCAACTACCTGCACGCCCGCACGGTGATCGGCCGCGACTTCGCGACGCCGTTCGTCGAGCCCACGGTCCACTGATTTCCTTCGTTTCTGCCTGGTCTCCTCTCCTCAGCTTCGCATCCCCATGTGCAAAGCGGCGCCAAGGCGCCGCTTTCTTCTTTGCTCTTGGCTCCGGCCCGGCGCTTCGCGCCTTCACTTCGCTGGCGCGAAGTGAGCCTCGCCGCAACGGCCTGTCGGCCGTTGTCAGGTGTTGAGCACCGCCACCGACTTGGTGTTGAGGTAGGCCTCCAGCGCCTCGGGCCCGCCCTCGGAGCCGTAGCCCGAGTCCTTGACGCCGCCGAACGGCATCTCGGCCCACGGCGCGGCTGCCTGGTTGATCCACAGCATGCCGGTCTGCAGGCCATGCGTCAGCTCGTGAGCCGTCTTCAGCGACGTCGTGAATGCGTAGGCCGCCAGGCCCCACGGCAGGCGATTCGCCTCCGCGATCGCGTCTTCGAGCCTGTCGAAGCCGCGCACCGAGGCCATCGGGCCGAACGGCTCCTCGGTCAGCAGCAGGCTGTCCAGCGGCGCATCGACCACGATCGTCGGCTCGAAGAAGTTGCCGCCCGAGCCCACCCGTTGGCCACCGGTGGCCAGCGTGGCGCCGCGCGTCAGCGCGTCGTCGGTGATCTTCTGCATCGCGCTCAGCCGCCGTGGGTTGGCCAGCGGACCCAAGGTCGTGCCCGCATCCAGCCCGTGGCCGATCTTGGCGCCCTTGGCCACGGCGACGAAGGCGTCGATGAAGGCCTTGCGAACGTCGTTGTGCACCAGGTAGCGCGTCGGCGAGATGCAGACCTGGCCGGCGTTGCGCAGCTTGGCAGTGCCGGCGATCTTGGCGGCCTTGGCGATGTCGGCGTCGGCCGCGACGATCACCGGCGCGTGGCCACCGAGCTCCATCGTCACGCGCTTCATGTGCTGGCCGGCCAGCGCCGCGAGCTGCTTGCCGACCACGGTGGAGCCGGTGAAGGTGATCTTGCGGATCACCGGATGCGGGATCAGGTACTGCGAGATCTCGGCCGGGTTGCCGTAGACGAGGTTGACGGCGCCGGCCGGCACCCCGGCATCGGCGAACGCCCGGATCAGCTCGGCCGGAGAGGCCGGCGTCTCCTCCGGCGCCTTGACGATGATCGAGCAGCCAGTGGCCAGCGCCGCCGACAGCTTGCGCACCACCTGGTTGATCGGGAAGTTCCACGGCGTGAACGCGGCCACCGGCCCCACCGGTTCCTTCAGCACCTGCTGCAGCACGCCGGCCTGACGCGGCGCCAGGATGCGGCCCTGCACGCGGCGGCCCTCCTCGGCGAACCACTCGATGATGTCGCAGGCCATCAGGATCTCGGCCTTCGACTCGGCCACCGGCTTGCCCTGCTCCAGCGTCATCCAGCGTGCGATGCCGTCGGCGCGCTCCTTGAGCAGACGCGACGCTTCGCGCATCGTCTTGGCGCGCTCGAATGCCGGCACCTTGCGCCAGGCGTCGAAGCCCTGCTGCGCGGCGGCGCAGGCGGCGTCGAGGTCGGCCTTGGTTGCCACCGCCACCGAGCCGATCGCCTTGCCCGTGGCCGGGTCGTGCACGGCGAGCGTCTTGCGCTCGCCGCCGTCGCGCCATTGGCCGCCGATGAACAGTTGCACCGACGGATAGGCGGCATCGGCAGTGGGGGTGGGGTTGGGGGTGGCGGTGGACATGGCAGTGGCCTCGCAGCGACGGGTTTGGATGTCGCGCGGCCCGCTCGGGGCCGCGCGCAGGATGGGAGCGTGATTTTGCGCCATCGCCGCCAGCCACAGCCGCACGAGGGCTCGGCCCCCCCGCGCTCACCGTCGATGAACCGGGCGCCGCGATGCTGCAACC
>DATIFD010000528.1:0-2510 GCA_035455385.1 Burkholderiaceae bacterium | reverse complement strand
CGACGAGCCGATCGCCACCGACATCGCGGCGAACTCGGACTCGACGTTGATGAATTCGCAGCCCGGCAATTCGCCGGTCCGCGTCATCTCGCCCAGCGCCTCGACGATGTGCGTCTGCGGCGAGATCGGATAGGCACAGATCACCTCCGGGCGCGCCAGCGCGACCGCCTGTGCGACCGCCTGCGAGCCTTCGATCTGCCTAAGCATCGGACAGCTCCTGCATCTCGCGGCGCACGAATTCGTGGGCCTCGGCGGCGGCGGCCACGTTGCGCTCTGCCACGTCGCCGCCGAAGGTGTGCCGGATCGCGTGCACCACGGCGTCGAGCGCCACCAGGCCGGCCAGCGCCGCGAAACCTCCCAGCAGCACCGCGTTGGGCAACGGCCGGCCGACATGCTTGAGCGCGATCTCGGTGGCCGGCACGGTGATCAGGCGCTCGCGGCGATGGCGCGCGGCGACCTCCGCCAGCCCGAGCTCGTCGAAGGTGCGGCGGCTGTTGATCAGCACCCAGCCGTCGGGCCTGAGGCCCTGGAACACGTCGACCTGGTGCAGCAGTGTCGGGTCCTGCACGATCAGCACGTCGGGCTCGACGATCGGCTCGCGCAGCCGTATCTCGCGTTCGTCGATGCGCGAGAACGCGACCACCGGCGCACCGGTGCGTTCCGAGCCGAAACTCGGGAAGGCCTGCGCATGACGGCCCTGCGCGAACGCGGCGATCGACAGCATCTCCGCTGCGGTGACCACGCCCTGGCCGCCACGACCGTGAATACGCACTTGCAACATGACCGGACTCTCCGCGTTGCCCTGTTCGTGCGCGATGCCATCGCTGCACGGATCCGATTGAGCCCGCGTCGCGCGCCGAATGCAACGGGCAACGTGTGCCCGGTTTGACCGCGCGCAAATGGTGGCCCGGGCTGTCTGCCGCGCCGTGGCGGCGTGGGTCGGCGTCAGCGCCTGATCAACCAGAGCACGAACAACACGAACGCCGCGACCAGCAGGCCCTGGCGGAAGTCGTCGTGACGGTCGCCGGTGTCGGCGCGCCAGAAACGCTCGAGCATGCCCAGCCCGGTGTCGCGCCAGGTGCGCGGCGGCCGCTCGGTCTTGAGCTGAACCGGCCGCGCGGCGACCTCTGCCGAGCGCAGCTCATGCTCCACCGCCGCCAGCAGCGGCGTGATGTCCAGCAGCGACGGCGCGACCACCGCATGGCCACACGACGCGCAGGCGACCTCGCGGCTGGGGTCGAGCGCCGCGCCGCAACCGCGGCACGGCCACGACAGCGGGGAGCCGCTGGGCGCGGGCGAATCGCTCCAGTGGCCCACGCGCTGACGCAGCGCGGTGGCCAGGCGCGGCAGATCGATCACCAGCAGCGGACTCTCGCAGTAGCTGCATTCGTCGCTGCTGCCGTCGCAGGCGGCACCGCAATTGAGGCAGCTGAGCGTTCGCTTCTCGTCGGCCAGTGCGCGGCGCTCGGGGCCGAGCAGCGGCCGCACCAGCCCGCGCTCGGCCAGCACGCCACTGTGGCTGTGCAGGTGCCCATGGGATGCAGGGCACTCCAGCGCGGGGAATCGGCCATAGCGCGTCGCGTTGTGCACCGGCTTCAACGCGGCACGGCAGACCGGACAGGCCAGCAGCGCCGGCCGCGGCGCCGGCGGCTCGCCGGCCGCGCCACGCTGCAGCTCGCGCAGCAGCCGGATCCAGCCCAGGCCCGCCAGGTGCACCGACTCCATCGCGTCGAACCAAACCAGACGGCACGGGGCGCAGTGGTCCACCACCACGGGTTGCGCACCATGGCCCTGCAGCGCGAGGTGACCCATCGACCGGGCACACTGCGGGCACTGGCGCAACAGCTGGGTCGGCAACGCGGTCACGCCGGCATTGTCGGTGCCCGATCGCCGCACGAACGCGTGAATCCGCCACGTGCCGCCACGGTGGGGCGCACGCGAGCACCGACAATGCGGCCATGTCGCACGAACGGGTGCAATGCGTCGTCGTCGGCGCCGGCGTGGTCGGCCTCGCCTGCGCGCGCGCACTGGCGCAAGCCGGGCGCGAGGTGATCATCGTCGAGGCCGAGACCGCTTTCGGCACCGCCACCAGCGCGCGCAACAGCGAGGTCATTCACGCCGGCATCTACTACCCCACCGGCTCGCTGCGCGCCGGGCTCTGCGTGCAAGGCAAGGTGTTGCTGTACGACTATTGCGCATCGCACCACGTGAACCACCGCCGCTGCGGCAAGCTGATCGTCGCGCAGAGCGACGCCGACGTCGCGCAGCTGCAGGTAATCGAGCAGCGCGCCCGCGCCAACGGGGTGCACGACCTGCGATGGCTCGACGCGGCCGAGGCCGTCGCGCTGGAGCCGCAGCTGCGCTGCGTGCGCGCGCTGCTGTCGCCGTCCACCGGCATCGTCGACAGCCACGGCCTGATGCTCGCGCTGCTCGGCGACGCGCAGGCCGCCGGCGCGATGCTCGCGCTGCGCTCGCCCGCGTTGCGCGCGGCGGTCACGCCCCAGGGCATC
>DATIFD010000527.1:0-2697 GCA_035455385.1 Burkholderiaceae bacterium | reverse complement strand
ATGTCCAGGTGGTTGGTCGGCTCGTCGAGCAGCAACACGTCCGGTGCCGTCACCAGCGCCTGCGCCAGTGCCACGCGCTTGCCAGTGCCGCCGGAGAGGTCGTCGACGCGCGCGTCGGCATCGAGGTGCAGGCGTTGCAGTGCCTGCGCCACACGCTGCTCCCAGGTCCAGCCGTTCAGCGCTTCGATCCGGGTCTGCAAGGCGTCGAGGTCGTCGCCCGGCGCATGCGCCTCGTAGCGCTCGCGCAGCGCGCGCGCTTCCGATACGCCTTCGGCCACGGCGTCGAACACGGTGGCGCCGGGCTCGAACGTGGGCTCTTGCGCGACGTAGACGCGGCGCACGCCCGTTTGGATCTGCAGCAGGCCGTCGTCGGGCTTGTCGAGCCCGGCCAGGATCTTCAGCAGCGACGACTTGCCGGTGCCGTTGCGCCCGATCAGCGCCACCCGCTCACCGGCCTCGAGCACGAAGTCGGTGCCGTCGAGCAGCGGCACGTGGCCGTAGGCCAGGTGGGCGTCGGTGAGGGTGAGCAGGGCCATGGGCGGGTGTTCGTGACGGCGAGCACGGCCACGCGGCCGCGCGAATCAAGTCAGGTCAGTCTTCTCGACCCGGTGCGATCACGCCGTCGACATAGAGCCAGGCAGCGGCTTCGCGCACGAAGCGGCTCACCTCGTGCAGCTTGCCCGCACGGCCGTTGACCTTGTGGTGCGCCACGAACTCCACCACGCCTGCGTCGCCGCGCGTCTCGTGGTGCAGGATCTCGAGACCGGTCCAGTTCAGCGGGCTCAGCTCCAGATCGCCCGGCGCGGTGGACGGATGCCAGGTCTGCAGCAGGTAATCGACCATCCCCGGCGGGGCAGGGCCGCGGCCCTGCGCCAGTGCATAGGCGCTGTACCGCGAGCGCATCAGCGCTTCGGGTGACGGCGCGTGTTCGCCCCGAGGCAGCCCATCGTGCCAATGCCCGCAGCAGTCGGCGTAGCGCGCAGGCGCGGCTTCACGCGCGCGGCAGGGGCAAGGGAGGTCACGGTTGCGGGCCACGCGCAGATTGTGCGCGACGGCCCGTGGCCCATGCCGGCCAGGATCACTCCCGGATCAGCGCGGCCAGCGCGGCCGCGCGGCGCATCGCGCGTGCCCACGCGCGGCAGCCCATGAACTCAGCCGTTTCGTTCAAGTTCGATCGCGCGCCTCTCACCAGAATGCACGTCACGGATCCGCTCTTGGACCGAACCGTCAACCCGACTGAAAGGAGATTCTCATGAATACCCCCTCGACCCCCTCGTGCCCCTGTGTCGACTGCCCGGGCGACAGCTGCCGTTGCGGCTGCCGGGGCGATGTGACGCCGCCGGCCGCGGCTGCTGCGCGTCCCGCGTGCGCATGCGGTCCGCGTTGCGGCTGCGATGCCGCGGAACAGGGCTGCCTTTGCGGTACCCGCGCGTCCTGATCACGGCGCCGGCGCCTGCGAGACCGCAACCCGCAGGCGCACGGCGTCAGCCCGTCTCGCGGGCCAGCTTCGCGCGCCGTTCGACTTCTTTCGCGCTCGGCTCGGTCTGCACGAACGACCCGAGCGGCACCTCGCCGGCGGGCACGTAGGTGCTCATCAAGACACCGGTGGTCGAGGTCTGCGAAGCCACGAGCCGCAGCGCGCCGGCCTTGGCGCCGGCTTCGAACAGCCGCTTGCCGCGCCCGAGCACGACCGGGAAGGTCCACACGTTGTACTCGTCGATCAGCGACGCGGCCCGCAGCGCCTGGATCAGGTTGCCGCTGCCGATGATCTGCAGATCGGGCCCCGCCTGCGCCTTGAGCGCCGCGACGGCCGCGATCACGTCGCCGCGCAGCAGCGCCGAATTGTGCCACTGCAGCGGCGCCTTCAGCGTGCGCGAGGCCACGTGCTTGCGGGTGGCGTTGAACGTCCGCGCAATCGGGTTGTCGGCGCTCTGGTACGGCCAGTAGGCCTCGAAGATCTCGTAGGTCCTGCGGCCGAGCAGCAGCTCGCGGTCGGTGCCGTCGAAAGCGCGCATCGAGCGGCGCGTGACATCGTCCGAGTGGGGGAACGTCCAGCCGCCGAACGCGAAGCCGCCGGTGGGGTCTTCCTGCGGGCCACCCGGCGCCTGCATGACGCCGTCGAGCGAGACGAAGGTGGACGCGATGAGCTTTCTCATGGGGCGACTCCGTGGGCAGGGGTTGGGGGCATCGACGGTGCTTGCCTCATTCACACGACGAGCGATGTCGCCCGACTTCGACGCGATGGTGCGAGCCGGTCCCAGGCTCCGATCGACTCGAGACGTCCGCGTCATCTCAGCGGGCATTCGAGGCCCGCACGCGCTCAGCGCCGTGGCGCGGGCAGCGCGAGTTGCCGCGACACCTCGATGCACTGCTTGATGTGCTGCTCGCACACGTACTTGAGCGCCGAGAACGTCAACGCCGCCGACACCGCCTGGCCGGCGATCGGCACCATCTTGGCCGCCTGCTGCGTCGTCAGACGGACGCCCACCGTCTTCAGCACGGCGAGCAGCAGGTCGTGCGTGACAAGGCGGCCGATCAACAGGCTGCCGCCGGCCGAGATCGCCTTGAACACCACCACGTGCCGGTCCGGCGCGAGCCGCTCGATCTGCTCGGGCGTGAGGCCGAACCGGTCGCTGATCTCGGGGATGACCTTCAGCAGCACGCCCACGTCGGTGAGCCAGTCGATGCCCGGCACCG
>DATIFD010000526.1:0-5330 GCA_035455385.1 Burkholderiaceae bacterium | reverse complement strand
ATGGTGATCGGCGCCATCACCGCCCTGTTCATGGGCTTCCTGGGCGTGATCCAGAACGACATCAAGCGGGTGGTGGCTTATTCCACCTTGTCCCAGCTCGGCTACATGACTGTGGCCCTGGGCGCTTCCGCCTATTCGGTGGCGGTGTTTCACCTGATGACCCACGCCTTCTTCAAGGCGCTCTTGTTCCTGGCGGCGGGCTCGGTGATCATCGGCATGCACCACGACCAGGACATCCGCAACATGGGCGGCCTCGCCAAGTACATGCGCGTCACCTGGATCACGTCGCTGGTCGGGTCGCTGGCGCTGATCGGCACGCCGTTGTTCGCCGGCTTCTATTCGAAGGATTCGATCATCGAGGCGGTGCACGCCAGCCAGTTGCCGGGCGCGGGCTTCGCGACGTTCGCGCTGACGCTGGGCGTCTTCATCACGGCGTTCTATTCGTTCCGCATGTTCTTCCTGGTGTTCCACGGCCAGGAGCGCTTCCACCACAAGCCGTTCCCGGGTGAGCACGACCATCACGACGACCACGGCGCGGGGTCGCACTATCCGCACGAGTCGCCGTGGGTGGTGACGCTGCCGCTGGTGCTGCTGGCGATTCCCTCGGTGGTGGCCGGCTTCGTGATCGGCCCGATGCTGTTCGGCAACTTCTTCAGCGGGGCGATCGCGGTCGACGAGGCCCACCATCCGGCGATGAAGGAACTCGCCGAGGCCTTCCACGGCGCCGGCGCGATGGCGCTGCATGCGCTCACCACGCTGCCGTTCTGGCTGGCCGCCGCCGGCGTTGCGGCCGCATGGTGGATGTACCTGAAGCAGCCCGCGCTGCCCGCAGCGATCGCCCGCACGTTCGCCCCGATCGTGCGCATCCTCGAGAACAAGTACTACATGGACTGGATCAACGAGAACCTCATCGCGCCGGCAGCGCGCGGGCTCGGCCGCGGGCTCTGGAAGGGCGGTGACCTCGGCGTCATCGATGGCCTGGCCATCAACGGATCCGCCGCCGCGGTGAGCGGCTTCGCGCGCATCGTGCGCCTGCTGCAGACCGGGCACGTGTACTGGTACGCGCTGGTCATGCTGTTCGGTGTGATCTCGTTGCTGACCTGGCGCATCTGGCCGAGCCTGGCGCCTGCGCTGTCGTCGCTCTGGGGGCGCTGAATTGGGACTGCTCAGCGCCGCCATCTGGCTGCCCATCGCGGTGGGCGTTCTGCTGTTCGCGCTCGGGCGCGACGACAACGCACGCGCGGTGCGCTGGGTCGCGCTGCTCGGGTCGATCGCCTCGCTGATGGTGACGCTGCCGCTGATCAGCGGCTTCGACAGCCACACCGCGGCCATGCAGTTCGAAGAGAACCTGGTGTGGATCAAGCGCTTCAACGTGCACTACCACCTCGGGATCGACGGCATCTCGATGTGGTTCGTGCCGCTGACGGCGTTCATGACCGTGCTGGTGGTGCTGGCCGGCTGGAAGGTCATCACCGACCGCGTGGCGCTCTACATGGGCGCGTTCCTGGTGCTTTCGGGCTTGATGATCGGCGTCTTCTGCGCGCTCGACGGCGTGCTTTTCTACGTGTTCTTCGAGGGCACGCTGATCCCGATGTACCTGATCATCGGCGTCTGGGGCGGCCCCAAGCGCGTCTACGCGGCGTTCAAGTTCTTCCTGTTCACGCTGGCCGGCTCGCTGCTGATGCTGGTCGCGCTGATGTACCTGTACTACAAGAGCGGCGGCAGCTTCGACATCCTCACCTGGCACCAGTTGCCCCTGAGCGCGGGTGCACAGAGCTGGCTGTTCTTTGCCTTCCTGGCCGCCTTCTCGGTCAAGGTGCCGATGTGGCCGGTGCACACCTGGCTGCCCGACGCGCACGTCGAGGCGCCCACCGGCGGCTCGGTGGTGCTGGCGGCGATCATGCTGAAGCTCGGCGCCTACGGCTTCCTGCGCTTCTCGCTGCCGATCGTGCCCGACGCCAGCCGCGAGTGGGCCTGGTTCATCGTCGCGCTGTCGCTGATCGCGGTGATCTACATCGGCCTGGTGGCGCTGGTGCAGAACGACATGAAGAAGCTGGTGGCGTATTCGTCGATCGCGCACATGGGCTTCGTGACGCTGGGTTTCTTCATCTTCAGCGACCTCGGCGTCTCCGGCGGCCTGGTGCAGATGATCAGCCACGGCTTCATCTCGGGCGCCATGTTCCTGTGCATCGGCGTGCTCTACGACCGCGTGCACTCGCGCGAGATCGCGGCGTACGGCGGGGTCGTCAACACGATGCCCAAGTTCGCCGCGCTGGCCGTGCTGTTCGCGATGGCCAACTGTGGGCTGCCGGGCACCAGCGGCTTCGTCGGCGAGTGGATGGTGATCATCGGCACGGTGAAGACCAGCTTCTGGCTGGCCGCGCTGGCGGCGACCACGCTGGTGTTCGGCGCCGCCTACACGCTGTGGATGGTCAAGCGGGTGTACTTCGGCGCGGTCGCCAATGACCACGTCAAGGCGCTGGTCGACCTCGATGCCCGCGAACTGGTCGTGCTGTCGGTGCTGGCCATCGCCGTGCTGTGGATGGGCGTGTATCCGAAGCCCTTCACCGACGTGATGAACGTGTCGGTCGGCGAGCTGCTCAAGCACGTGGCGCAACCCAAACTGCCATGAGCATCGCGCGGCCGCCCGAAGGTGCGAACCCATGAACCCGATGAACTGGATCGTGATCACCCCCGAGATCGTGCTGCTCGCGATGGCGTGCGTGGTCGCGGTGGTCGACCTGTTCGTCACCGACCCGCGACGGCGCGTCACCTACTGGCTGACCCAGGCCAGCCTCGTCGTGGTCGCCGCGCTGCACCTGTGGCTGCTGCAGGCCAGCCCGCCCTACGGCATGCAGGACATGGTGGTCAGCGATGCGATGGGCCATGCGTTGGCCTTCTTCGCCACCGTCGCGATGATCGTCACGGTGGCCTATGCGCAACCGTACATCGCGTCGCGCGACATGCTCAAGGGCGAGTTCTTCACGCTGGCGATGTTCGCGCTGCTGGGCATCTCGGTGATGACCGCGGCCAACAACTTCCTGATGATCTACCTCGGGCTCGAGCTGATGAGCCTGTCGCTGTATGCATTGGTGGCGCTGCGGCGAGATCACCCGGTGGCCAGCGAGGCAGCAATGAAGTACTTCGTGCTCGGTGCGCTGGCCAGCGGCTTCCTGCTGTACGGGCTGTCGATGATGTACGGCGCCACCGGCACGCTGACGATCCCCGACGCGTTCACCGCCATCGGCACCGGCCGCATCAACAAGGAGGTGCTGAGCTTCGGCGTCGTGTTCGTGGTCGCCGGCCTGGCGTTCAAGCTCGGCGTGGTGCCGTTCCACATGTGGGTACCCGACGTCTATCACGGCGCGCCGACGCCCGTCACGCTGATGATCGGCGGCGCGCCGGAGTTCGCCGCTTTCGCGATCACGATCCGCCTGCTGGTCGAGGGGTTGAGCGGCCTGGCGCCCGAGTGGCAGCAGATGCTGGTGGTGCTGTCGGTGGCTTCGCTGGTGGTCGGCAACCTGGCGGCGATCGCGCAGACCAACCTCAAGCGCATGCTGGCGTACTCCACGATCGGCCAGATGGGTTTCATGCTGCTCGGCCTCACGCCCACGGTGATCGGCGCCAACACGCTGTCGGCGGCCAACGCCTACAGCTCGTCGATGTTCTACGTCGTCACCTACGTGCTGACGACGCTCGGCACCTTCGGGCTGATCATGCTGCTGGCGCGCCAGGGCTTCGAGAGCGAGGAGATCAGCGACCTCGCCGGCCTCGGCCAGCGCGCGCCGTGGATGGCCGGCGTGATGACGCTGCTGATGTTTTCGCTGGCCGGCGTGCCGCCGCTGGTGGGTTTCCACGCCAAGCTGTCGATCCTGCAGGCGCTTGTCACCACCGCGTCGGCTCCGTTCATCGCGCTGGCGGTGTTCGCGGTGCTGATGTCGCTGGTGGGCGCGTTCTACTACCTGCGGGTCGTCAAGGTGATGTACTTCGATCCACCGGCCGCCGGCATGCCGGCCGTCCGGGCCGGCACCGGCGTCAGCGCACTGCTGGCGGTCAACGGCGCCGCGGTGCTGGTGCTCGGCGTGCTGCCCGGCGGCCTGATGGCGCTGTGCCGCGACGCGATCCTGAAGGCCCTCACCAGTTGAGCGCGCCGACGCCGACCGAGCATCCGGGCGCGCCCGCTCCCGACCCGAAAGCCTCGCCGGCACACTTGCGCGAGTCGTTCGTCCACGGCGAGCAGGTCTTCAAGGGTCTGCTGCTCGACGTGCGGCGCGACATCGTCGCGATGCCCGACGGCCACCACACCACGCGCGAATACGTCGTGCATCCCGGCGCGGTAACGGTGGTGCCGGTGCTCGACGACGGGCGCTTGGTGATGGAGCGCCAGTACCGCTATCCGGTCGGGCGCGTGATGCTCGAGTTCCCGGCCGGCAAGCTGGACCACGGCGAGCCGCCGCTGGAGTGCGCGGTGCGCGAGCTCGCCGAGGAGACCGGTTACCGCGCGCGCGAGTGGGCGGTGGCCGGCACGCTGCACAACGCGATCGGCTACTCGACCGAGGTGATCCACGTCGTGTTCGCGCGCGGGCTCACGGCCGGCGCGCAAGCGCTCGACCATGGCGAGCTGATCGATCTGGCGCTGCTGACCGAGGCCGAGCTTGACGCCGCTGCCGCCGGCGGGGAGCTCACCGACGCCAAGACCTTGATCGCGCTGCTGTGGCTGCAGAAATGGCGCAGCGGCGCCTGGCCCTTGCATTGGTTCACGGCACCCTGAAGGGGGTCGCGGTCATAATGGTTCGCATGACACGGTCCCGACGCCCGCTGCTCCCCGACGGGGCGCGCCAATGGCTTCGGGCTGCCGGGTGCCACTGACATGAAGGTGCTCAACCTGCGTTGTTCCAACGGCCACGGCTTCGAGGGCTGGTTCGCCTCGGACGACGAGTTCATGGAGCAGAACGGCGGCGGGTCGCTGCAGTGTCCGCTGTGCGCCGACAGCGTGATCACGCGCACACCCACCGCACCACGGCTCAACCTGTCGGGAGCGCGCGAGCCCGAGATCGCCAAGGCGGCCGCGCCGGCTGCGGCCGACGCACAGGGCAGCGAGCTGCAGGCGCTGTGGCTGAAGGCGGTGCGCCACGTGCTCGCCAACACCGACGATGTCGGCGATCGGTTCGCCGAAGAAGCGCGCCGCATCCACTACGGCGAGGTGCCCGAGCGCGGCATCCGCGGCCAGGTCGACGCCGAACAGCGCGAGCAGTTGATCGAAGAGGGCATCGAGATCTTCGCGTTGCCGTTACCGCGTGCGCTCGACGGGCCGTTGCAGTAGCGCGTTC
>DATIFD010000525.1:0-5303 GCA_035455385.1 Burkholderiaceae bacterium | reverse complement strand
TGCGAGCCCCCTTCGGAGCGGCCGGGCGGGGGCTCATGCGTCCAGTCCGCGTGGGTGACCGTGCAGAGAGCCTGGCGCCAGCGTGCGACCCTCAGCTGCCAGTGCAGGCGCAGCGTGCGCCGGTCGTGCATGCGCAGGCGGCGCCGCTTGGCCAGCAACTCGTCGGCCTCGGTCAGCGCCCCGACTGCGATGAGCCGACGGCAGAGATCGTGCGCGTCGAGGCTGCGCGCCAGGCCGTCGGGCATCGCTCGAAGAAAGGATCGCAGCTCGTCGCGCGGCAGTTCCTGCGGCAGGTTGAACAGGCCGTGGAAGCCGAAGGTTGCGCCGGGCGGCGGCAGCCGCTCGTACGAGAACCGCTCGGCGACCTCCGGCGGCGCGAAGCGGATGCCGTGACGGCGTTCGAGCAACTCGCGGTTGTGCACGCAGATGCAGATGTCTTCCGGGTGGCTCATCCGAACGGCAGGATCGCGCAGCGCCTCGAGCAGCCGCCGCGAGCGAAGCGAGAAGCCGCCGTTGCCGACCGAACTTTCGCGCGGCCGATCGTGCCAGCGGGCGCCGATGTAGTCGAAGTCGAGGAACTCGCGCCGCCACGCCGCCGGCCGCGTGACGAAGCCATCCCACTGCACCACCAGCAGGTGCGGCGTGCGGATGTGCTCGAGCAGGCCGTGCAGCATGAAACGCGAATAGGCGTCGATGCCGTCGACGCGCGCGTCGATGATGCGGATGCAATCGGGCGGCTCGCTCACGAGGCGGGTCTCGGTGAATAGCACGGCGTCGCCGAAGCCGATGCCGCTCATCGAGCGCTGCATCGCCTGCAGCGCGAACGCCGGCTCGCGTGTGTCCACGCACGCCAGGGTCAGTTCCGGCAGTTCGAGCGTCATGCCGACCGGGCGGATCCGAGGGTGCGCAGGTACAGCGCGCCGTACGCATCCGCGCAGCGCGGCCAGCTGAAGCGCCGCGCCTGGGCCACGGCCAGCGCTGCGCGCTGCTCGCTGGCGTGGCGGGCCAGTCCAGCCTGCACGGTGCGGCGCATCGCGCTGCCGTCGAAGTCGTCGAAGTAGTAGGCGGCGTCACCGCCTACCTCGGGCAGCGACGTCAGCCGCGACAGGAACACCGGCTTGCCGAAGCACATCGCTTCCACCGGCGGCAGGCCGAAGCCCTCGGCCAGCGACGGGAACAGGAAGCCTTCGCACGACGCATACAGCCAGGCCTTCTGCGCCTCGTCGAGGTCGAGCTGGATCTGCACGTTGCCGACCCGCCGCTGCGCCAGCAGTCGTCGCACCTCGGCCACGTAGGGGCCGTCGGCGCCGGCGAACACGAAGCGTTGTTCGGGCCAGGCGGCTGCCAGGTCGATCAGCGCGGCGATGTTCTTGTTCGGCGCCATTCGGCTCACGTGCAACAGGAATGGTGCGCCGCCGGCCAGCGCCGCGATCGGCTCGCGCGGTGCACTCGAGAGGTCGGTGACGCCGTTGTGGATCACCTGCAGCGGCACCGCGCGCGGCGCCATTTCGCGCCGGATGTCGGTGGCCACGTAGTCGGTGATCGCCACCACGCAGTCGCGCTGCGCCAGCCGCCGACGGTAGCGCGCGCGGTAGCGCTCGAGCTTGGCACCCCGCTTGCTGTGCAGGAAATTCAGGTCGTGCACGGTCTCGATGCACGCTGCAGTGCCAAGCGGCGGCCGCAGCCGAATGTGCTGATGCAGGATGTGCCACAGCGCGAAGTGGGTGCGCCGCCAGTGCACGAAGCGCTGCAGCGTGAGGGTCGCGAGGTAGCCGACGTCGGGGCCGAAGCGGCCGTGCCACTGGCGCGGCAGGTGGAAGTGCAGCGCGATGCGGTGCTCTTCGCGCAGCGCGGCGGCGCGCGTGGCCAGTTCGTGGCCGAGGTGGTGCGAGAACTCGCCGAGCCCGTCGTGCCAGTGCTCGACGCGGCCGAAGCTGACGCCGACGTGGCGCACGGAGTCGCTCAATGGCTTGCTTCCGGCGGCGAGCGGACGTCGAGCAGCTCGCCGGTGCGCTGCAGCACCTCGTCGACATCGGGCCACACGACCGCGTCGGGCGGCTGTGGACGCTGCACGATGTGCACGCCGGACCCCCAAGGCGCCCATTGCTCGGGCTTGGTGGGCCCGAGCACGCTGAGCACGCTGGCGCCGACGGCTGCGGCCAGGTGCGCCGGGCCGGTGTCGTTGGACACCATCAATGCGCAGCGGCGCAGGATGCCGCCGTAGACGCCGAGGTCGATGCCACCGATCATCGACACGCCGGGGTAATCAGCGCGCACGACGGCCTCGTCGCCCGGCCCGGGGCAGATCAGCACGCGGTGCTTTCGCTGAAGCAGGCGGCGCGTGAAAGTCGAGAATGACGGCCACCGCTTGTCGAACTTCTCGAACAGCCCGCCGGCGAACGGGCACACGACGACGAACCCACCGGCCTGCAGGCCCTGCTCGGCCAGCAGCGCGTCGGCGCGCTGCTGGTCCCATGCGCGTGTCAGCAGGCCGATCTCGGTCGGTGTGGGCAGATCGACGCGCAGGAAGCGGCACGCCAGCTCCCAATAGCTCACTAGCGCGTGGCCACCCAACGTGATCGGCTCGCTGCGCGTCAGCAGGAAGCTGCGCGCCTCGCGCGCGTAACCCACGGCACGCAGGCCGGCGAGGCGCAGCTCGGCGGCCGCCGAAAACGAGTGCGCCAGCGTCAGCGCGTTCTCGCGGAGGTCGAACTGCGGGTCCGCCGCGATAGCGGCGCCGCGCATGGCGCGCAGCTGGGACACCCGCGCACGCAGGCCCGACTCGCGCACGACGACCGGCCAGTCGTGCCCGGCGAACAACGCGGGTGCCCAGGGCTTGCCGAACAGCTGCGGGTCAAAGCCGTGGCGCGCCAGCAGTTGCAGCGCGGGCACGCCGAGAATCACGTCGCCGATCCAGTTGCGCAGGCGAACGATGAGCGGGCGTGAAGGCATCCGGCGGCAGGCGCTGCGCTGATAATCGGCGCTGCGCATTCTGCCACCCGAACATGGCCGCCACGCCACTGCTTGCCGACGACGTGACCGCGCTGCACGACTCGCTGCTCGACGTGCCGGACTGGCCTGCGCGCGAGCCGGCCCCGCGCGACGACGGCCCGTGGCTGTGGATCCAGGCCAATCACCGATTCAACAGTCTGTTGTGGGTCGAGGAAGACCTGGCGCGGCGCACGACGGTGAGCGACGGCGAGATCGCGGCCAACAAGCGCGCGATCGACCGCTACAACCAGGCCCGCAACGACGCCACCGAGCGCATCGACGAGTTGCTGCTCACCGCGCTCGGTCTGGTCGACCCGGCATCGGCGCGCACCGATTCACCGCTGTCCACCGTCGGTGCGGGCGCCCGGCTCAGCAGCGAAACCGCGGGCAGCATGATCGACCGCCTGTCGATCCTGGCGCTGAAGGTGCATGCGATGCGACTGCAGACGCAGCGACGCGACGTCGACGACACGCACCGCACGAACGCCGCGGCCAGGTTGCAGCGACTGCTGCAGCAGCGCAGCGATCTGGCCGGTTGCCTCGACGCGCTGCTGGCCGAGTGCCGCGAGGGCCGCGCGTACTTCAAGGTCTACCGCCAGTTCAAGATGTACAACGACCCGCGCTTCAATCCGGCGCTGGTGGCTGAACGCCGGCAGCGCTGAGCCCCGCATGCGCATCCTGATCGTCAAGACGTCGTCGATGGGCGACATCGTGCATGCGCTGCCCGCGGTGCACGACATCCAGCAGGCGTTTTCCGGCGCGCAGGTCGAGTGGCTGGTCGAATCGACGTTCGCCGCCATCCCGCGCATGCACCCCGGGGTGAGCCGTGTGCACACGCTGGCCTGGCGGCGCTGGCGCAAGAAGCTGCTTGCCGTGGACACCTGGCGCGCGATGGGCGAGGCGCGTGCGCAGTTGCGCGCTCAGCGCTACGACTGCGTGCTCGACCTGCAAGGGCTGCTCAAGAGTGCGATCTGGGCCCGACAGGCCGATGGACCGGCGGTGGGCTACGACATGCGCAGCGGCCGCGACCCGCTGGCCGCGCTGCTGTACACGCGAACGGCCAGGGTCTCGCTGCAGCTGCACGCCATCGAGCGTTGCCGGCGGCTGGCGTCGATCCACCTCGGCTATCCGATGCCCGCGAGCGAGCCGGTGTTCGGCATCGTCCCCGGCAAAGGCAGCTGGAAACTGCGCAGCGGCGCCAGCGCGGCGCTGATCCCGTGCGCCAGCCGGCCGGAAAAAATCTGGCCCGAGGCGCGCTGGATCGCCGTGGGCAAGCGGCTGAAGTCGATGGGCTTGTCGCCGGTGGTGCTGTGGGGCACCGAAGAGGAGCAGGTGCGCGCCGAGCGCATCGCCGCCGGCTGCGAGGGCGAGGTGCCGCCGTTCCTCAACGTGCACGACATGGCGGCGCTGCTGGCGCAGACGCAACGTGCCGTGGGCCTCGATACCGGCTTCTCGCACCTCGCCGCCGCGCTCGGCAAGCCGACGATCGGCATCTACTGCGACCATGAGCCGGGCCTGGCCGGCATCGTGGGGCCGGGCGGCGTGGCCAGCGTCGGCGGCAAGGGGCAGATGCCGTCGCAGGCCGAGGTGCTGGCGCTGATCGAGCGGCAGCGCGTGCCGGCGTAGACCTCGCGTGCGGCCGCGCGGTCGACACCGCACGGCCGGCTACAACTCCTCGATCCGCTGCGGCGGGAAGGTGTCCCAGCTCAGGCAGCCGGGGCACTGCCAGAAGTGCTGCGGGGCCTCGAAGCCGCAGGCGGCGCAGCGGTAGCGCTGCTGCGCGCGTGCGGCGCGCGCCACCGCCTCGCGCACGTCGCGCAGCGCCGATTCGTCGTGCAAGTCGAGCGGGGTGTCCAGCACGGCCAACGCCGCCGACAGCGTGGGCTGCGCGTGCAGCAGGGCCTGTGCCCGCGCGCCGGCGTCGGGCACGTCGGCCTGCGTCGGACCGGCACCGTCGAGCAGGCGCATCGGCTGCAACAGGTCGACGCTCGGCTGTTCGCTCATCCGGCGCAGCACGGTGGCGCGGGCGGCCTCGGCCTGGCCGCATTGGATCGCGACCGTCGCGTATTCGGTGGCCACCAGCGGAAACAGCGCAGGCGCATGCTGCAGCAACTCAGTGTAGAGCGCGAACGCTCCGGCGGCGTCCCCGGCCTGCGCCGCGCGCCGCGCGGCGACGATCAGCGGCCGCGGCGCGTGCGGTGAGGTCTCGCGGGCGCGCCGCAACGCGTCGTCGGCAGCGGCCGGGTCGCCGGCATCGGCGGCCTGCAGCGACAACTCGCACCAGTGGTGCGCGATGCGGGTCGCGTACGAAC
>DATIFD010000524.1:0-7364 GCA_035455385.1 Burkholderiaceae bacterium | reverse complement strand
AGCTTGCCGGGGTAGAGGATGAAGCCGCGCTGCTTGGCGCCCTCGTAGAAGCGCTTGAAGTCGTACGCCCTGTGCGCCGGTGCGTGGAAGGTCACAATGATCGGCGCCTGCACCTCGGGCCGCAGGAAGGTCTTGAACCCGAGAGCGTGCATGCCGCCCACCAGCGTGCGGCAGTTGTCGGTGTAGCGCGCCAGGCGTGCTTTCTGTCCGCCTTCCTCGACGAACTGCGTCACCGCTTCGGCCAGCGCCACCACCACGTGCGTCGGCGGCGTGAAGCGCCACTGGCCGGTCTTCTCCATGTAGACGTGCTGGTCGTGCAGGTCCATCGCCAGGCTCTGGCTGTTGCCGGCGCAGGCGTCGAGCGCAGCCTTGCGCAGGAAGACGAAGCCCATGCCGGGCACGCCTTCGAGGCACTTGCCGCTGGCGGCGACGAGCGCATCGAAGCGGACGCGGCGCGCGTCGATCGGCAGTGCGCCGAAGGTCGACATCGCGTCGACGATCAGGCTCTTGCCGTGCCGCTCGCAGACCGCTGCCACGTCGGCCAGCGGATTCTCGACGCCGGTGCCGGTCTCGCAGTGCACGAGCACCACGTGGGTCACCGACGGGTCGCTGCGCAGGCGCTCGTCGACGACGGCCGCCGACACGGGCTGATCCTCCGGGAACGGCAGCACGGTCGAGCGCCGGCCCATCATCTGCGTCAGCTTGGCGGCGCGCTTGCAGTACGCGCCGTTGTCGGGCACCAGCACGTGGCCGCTGCGCGGCACCAGCGTGGCCACGGCCGCCTCGACGCTGAAGGTGCCGCTGCCCTGCAGCGGCACCAGCACGTGGCTGTCGTGGCCGTCGATGATGTCGAGCAGCCGCTTGCGCACGCTGGCGGTCACGGCGTTGAAGCCGGAGTCCCACGAGCCCCAGTCGCGCAGCATCGCCAACTTGGTGCGCAGCGTGGTGGTCAGCGGGCCAGGGGTCAGCAGGATGCGGTCGCGATCCATGGGATGCGTGTCTCCGGTGTGATTCTCGTCAATCCGTCCTGGGGGTGCCAAGGCGCGAGGCTCAGCGGCGCTTCCAGGCTTGCGTCCGTCGATCGATCCACCACGACAGCGCGATGAAGCCGAAGGTCGCCACCGCGTTGGCGGCGGCGATCAGCACCGCCATCGCGGCAGCCGCGCCGATCTCGCCGGCCTCGTCGAGGTTGAGGATGGCGATCGACGCCACCTTGGTATCCGGCGCATAGAGGAACACCACCGCCGAGATCGTCGTCATCGCGTTGATGAAGAAATAGCGGGCGATGTCGACGATGGCCGGCGTGCAGATCGGCAGCGTCACGCGCCAGTACGTGACGTACCAAGGCACCTTCAACGACGCCGACACCGCCTCGAACTCGGCGTCGAGGCTCTTCAGCGCCGTCACCGCGGTGAGGTGCCCGGTGGTGTAGAAGTGCACGATCGTGCAGATCGTCATCAGCGTCAGCGTGTGGTACAGCCCATTGAGCGGATTGCCGGGCTCGTTGAAGAAGAAGATGTAGCCCAGCCCCAGCACCAGCCCGGGCACCGCCATCGGCAGCATCGCCAGCAGGCGCACCGCGCTGCGCACCACCCCGAGCCCGTGGGTCTTCTCGAGCATGTAGGCGGCCACGAACACCAGCGCGCCGCCGAACACCGCGCTGCCCGCAGCCATCGCCAGGCTGTTGAAGAAGGCATCGCCGACCTCGGCGTCGAACAGGCCCATCGCGTAGTGGCGCAGGCTGGGCTTGAGGTTGTAGGGCCAGAAGCTGACGAACGACGCGAACACGGCCATGCCGAGCATCGCCAGGATCAATGCACAGACGATCACGCAGTAGGCCGACATCGTGGCGTCGAACCACGGCGCGCGCTTGGCCGCGTACGGCACCGCGCGCGCCGTCAGCATCGCGGTCTGCTTCTTGCTCACCCAGTGGTCGACCGCGAACGTCAGCACCGCCGGCGCCAGCAGCAGCAGCGCGACGACGGCGCCCTTGGGAAAGTCCTGCTGGCCGATCACCAGCTTGAAGACGTCGGTGGCCAGCACATTGAAGCTGCCGCCGATCACCTTCGGGATTCCGAAGTCGGTGATGACCAGCGTGAAGGTCACCAGCGCGGCCGAGATCAACCCGTACTTGGCGCCTGGCAGCGTGATGGTGAAGAACTTGCGCGCCGCGCTCGTGCCCATCGAATCGGCCGCTTCGTAGAGGCGCGCGTCGGCGGCCGCCAGCGCAGTGACCAGGATCATCAACGCGTGCGGAAAGGTCGAGAAGATCTCGGCCAGCACGATGCCCGGCGCGCCGTAGATCTGATCGATGCCCAGATCGGTCAGCCAGGTCTTCAGCAGGCCCTGGTTGCCGAACCAGTAGATCAACGAGATGGCCGCCATCAGCGACGGCGCCAGCAGCGGCACCAGCGTGATGGTGCGCGCCAGCGCCTTGAAGCGCATGCGGCTGCGGGTGAGGGCGTAGGCAAAGCCGAACGCGGCGGGAATGGTGACCAGCGTCACCACCGCCGAGACCCAGACGCTGTTCCACAACGACTCCAGCAGCGCCGGGGTTTTGGCGTAGGCGACGAAGTTGACCAGGCCGGCGAACCGGCCCTGCCCATCCTGCAGCGACTGCTGCAGGATCGACACCAGGGGCCCGGCCAGGAACGCCAGCAGCACCACCGCCACCAGCAGCAGCGCCGCGTGCGCGATGCGCTCGCTCCAGTGCACCTGCTGGCGCACCGGCGCGGCTTTCAACACGGCACTCATTGCGCTACTCGAAGATCCGCATGCGCTCGGGCACCACGCGCAGCGGCAGCCGGCTGCCGACTTCGAGCTGCGCCTCGGCCAGGTAGTTGAGCGACAGGTACACCGTCAGCTTGTGTTCGGCCAGCACCGGGCTGCCGACGCGCACCAGGCAATACGGGCCCATGAACTCGATCTTCTCGATCTGGGCCTCGAACACGTTGGGGTCGTCGTCGGCGATCGGCCGCGCCAGCACGTCTTCGGGCCGCAGGTAGATGCGCAGTTCGCTGCCGGTGTCGAACGCGTGCTCGCAGTGGAACTCGTGGCTGCCCACGCGCAGCCGCCGCGCATCCAGCGCGGTGGCAGCCAGCACGTTGATGCGGCCGACGAAGTCGGCCACGAACAGCGACCGCGGCTCGCGGTAGACCTCCAGCGCGTCACCCACCTGCTCGATGGCGCCTTGGTTCATCACGACGATGCGGTCGGCCACCGCGAAGGCCTCTTCCTGGTCGTGCGTGACCATGACCGTGGTCACGCCGAGCTGGCGCTGCAGCGAGCGGATCTCCTGCCGCAGCTTGACGCGCACGATCGCGTCCAGCGCCGACAGCGGTTCGTCCAGCAGCAGCAGGCGCGGCGACGTGGCCAGCGCGCGCGCCAGCGCGATGCGCTGCTGCTGGCCGCCCGACAGCTGCGCCGGATACTTGGACTCGCTGCCCGGAAGCCCCACCAGTTGCAGCAGCTCGGCCACGCGCGCCATCGCGGCGGACTTGGGTACCTTGCGGTTGACCAGGCCGTAGGCGACGTTGTCGGCCACCGTCAGGTTGGGAAACAGCGCGTACGACTGGAACACGATGCCGTAGTCGCGACGCGCGGGCGGCAGCGTGGAGATATCGCGGCCGGCCAGTTCGATGCGGCCCGCGGTCTGCACCTCGAGCCCGGCGATGATGCGCAGCAGCGTGGTCTTGCCGCAGCCCGAAGGCCCGAGAAAGCAGACCAGCTCGCCCTTGGCGATGTCGAGGTCGATGTGCGACAGCGCGGTGAAGGCGCCGAAATCCTTGCGGATGCCGGCCAATCGCAGATAGCTCGCATCGCTCACGTTGAAAGGGAGAGCCGCACAAGCCCCGAGCCAGCTTGCGGCGCCACCCCAGTGGCGCCTCCCCGAGTGAACGCCGCGGATCCGGCTCTGCCGGGCCGCTGGTGTTGCCCCCTCGAGGGGGGAGCGGCCGCAAGGCCGCTTCGGGGGTGGGTCACTTCTTCTCGCTCTTGCTGTTGTAGCGCTTGTTCCACTCGTCGAGGATGCGCTCGCGGTTCGCGGCGGCCCAGGCGAAGTCCATTTTCACCAGCCGCGATTCGTAGTCCTTGGGAATGTTGGGCAGCGCTCCCGCGACCCCCGGCTGCGCGGTGATCGCGAAGTTCTTGCCGTACAGCTGCATCGCGTCCTTGCTGCTCGCCCAATCGGCGAGCTTCTTGGCGGCGTCGAGGTGCTTGGTGCCCTTGTGGATCGCGAACGCTTCCAGGTCCCACCCCAGGCCTTCCTTCGGGAACACCAGGTCGATCGGCGCGCCCTTGGCCTTGTTGGTGTTGGCGCGGTACTCGAAGCTGATGCCGACCACGAACTCGCCGGAGGCCGCCATGTTGCACGGCTTGGATCCCGAGTGCGTGTACATCGCGATGTTGTCGTGCAGCGCGTCCATGTACTTCCAGCCGTCGCCCTTGCCGCCGTTGTCGCCCCACAGGCTGAGCCACGCAGTGACGTCGAAGAAGCCGGTGCCCGAGCTGGCCGGGTTGGGCATCACGATCTGGCCCTTGTAGACCGGCTTGGTCAGATCCTTCCAAGTCTCGGGCTTCGGGATGTTCCGCTTCTGCGCCTCGACGGTATTGAAGCAGACGGTGGCGCCCCACACGTCCATGCCGAACCAGGCTGGCGGCTTCTTGTGGTCGATGTACTGGCTCATGATCGCGTCGGCGTTGATCGGCCGGTACGGCTCGAGCATGCCGTTCTTGTCGAGCAGCGCCAAGCTCGACGCGGCGACGCCCATCACCACGTCGGCCTGTGGATTGTTCTTCTCGGCCAGCAGCTTCGCGGTGATGACGCCGGTGGAGTCGCGCACCCACTTGATCTCGATGTTGGGCTCGACCTTGTTGAAGCCCTCCTGGTAGGCCTTGATCTGGTCGGTCTCGAGCGCGGTGTAAACGAGCAAGGTGGTCTTCTGTGCGAAGGCCGCGCCGCCGACCGAAAGGGCGGCCGCAGCCAGCAGGGGGGCAATGCCCGGAATGCGCATGGGATCTCTCCTCGAACGTGTGGCGGGGTGCGGACAAGCAGGTTACGGGCCCGAGCGTCGCACGCAAGGCATGACAACCCGATGTCCGGCGCGCCTCCCACCCCGGCCGGCACGCTAGCGCGAGCCCTTTCCGGGTGTCAACGGTATTTTGCCGATTGTTGACAATGTGCAAAGACGGGGATTCAATCGGCCCCCGAGGCGGGGCCGCCGCCTCGTCAAGGGGCGCCCCGGCGCGACACAGTTGTCGCACGCCGCGGCCGACCGGTGTCGGGCGGCGCGCACAATGGCCTTTCGCATCGGTGCGCCTCGAAGGCGCGGAAGCGGCCGGTGCGTGTTCCCGGATCCATGGTTCACCTGCTCAATCTGCTGGCCGCGATCGCCCTGCTGGTGTGGGGCACGCAGATCGTGCGCACCGGCATCCTGCGCGTGTTCGGCGAGAACCTGCGCCACATGCTGGCGGTGGGCATGGGCTCGCGCGTGCAGGCGATGGTGGCCGGCGTCGGCGTCACCAGCCTGATCCAGAGCAGCACCGCCACCTGCCTGATCGTGCTGTCGTTCCTCGGCCGCTCGCTGGTCACGCTGCCGGCGGCGCTGGCGGTGATGCTGGGGGCGGACGTCGGCACCGCGCTGATGACGGTGGTGTTCTCGTTCGACTTGTCGTGGCTGTCGCCGCTGCTGATCTTCGGCGGGGTGGTGTGCTTCGTCGCACGCGAGAAGACCACGGTCGGCCAGCTCGGCTGGGTGGCGATCGGGCTCGGGTTGATCCTGTTGTCGCTGCAGCTGATCGTGGCCGCCACGCGGCCGCTGGTCGAGGCCCCGGCGGTGCGTGCGCTGCTTGCGGCGCTGCCGCAGGACATGGTGCTCGACATGCTGGTGGGTGCCGTGCTGACGGTGCTGTCGTACTCGAGCCTGGCCATCGTGCTGCTGGTGGCCACGCTGGCAGTGTCGGGCATCGTGCCGATGACGATTGCGCTCGGTCTCGTGCTCGGCGCCAACCTGGGCAGCGGCTTGCTGGGGGTGATGCTCACGTCGAAGGCACCGGTCGCCGAACGGCGGCTGCCGATCGGCAACCTGCTGTTCAAGGTGGTCGGCGCGCTGTGCGCGATCCCGCTGCTGCCGATGGCGCACATGTGGCTGCAGCAGGCCAGCGGCGAGATCCATCAGCAGGTCGTGCTGTTCCACTTGATGTTCAACGTCGCGTTGGCGCTGGTGTTCATCGGGGTGACCGGAGTCGCATCGAAGTGGCTGTTGAAGCTGTTCCCGGAGCCGCGGGCCAGCGTGGCGCAGCGGCCGCAGCACCTGGACCCGACGGCGCTGGCCACACCCAGCCTGGCGATCAGTTGCGCCGCGCGCGAGGCGCTGCACCAGGCCGACGTGGTCGAGACGATGCTGCGCGGCATCGTGCCGGTGCTGCGCAGCAACGACCTCGCGCTGGCCGAACAACTGCGCCAGATGGACGACACGGTCGACCAGCTCTACACGTCGATCAAGCTGTACCTGACGCAGATCTCGCGCACGGCGCTGTCGGAGCGCGAGGGCAAGCGCTGGACCGACGTGGTGTCGTTCACCATCAACATGGAGCAGATCGGCGACATCATCGAGCGCGTGCTGCAGGACATCGAGGACAAGAAGATCCGCCCCAACCGCCGGCTGTCGGACGCCGGCATGGGCGAGGTGTGCCACCTGCACGAGCGCCTGGTGTCGAACCTGCGGCTGGCGATGAGCGTGTTCCTCGACGGCCACGTGCGCGACGCGCGCAGGCTGCTCGAAGAGAAGGCGCGCTTTCGCGACCTGCAGCACGAGTATGCGGCCAGCCACATCGCACGGCTGCAGGACAACACCACGCAGAGCATCGAGACCAGCTCGCTGCACCTGGACCTGATCAGCGACCTGAAGCGCATCAACTCGCACATCTGCTCGATCGCGTATCCGATCCTCGAGTCGGCCGGCGCGTTGACGGCCACGCGCATCCGCCCGTCGGTGCTGACAGCGACCGAGTCGGACTTGCAGAAGCTCGAATGAGAACGGGCCGGGGCTTCGGCTCCGCTGGGCCGATTCGCGGCTCGTCGCAGCGATCCTCTTGTGCGGCAGGCGCGCAGCGCGGCGGGCGGTGCCCGGCAGGGGCTCCTACTGTGGCGGTCGGCCCTGCAGGCCGACTTCGCTGCGATGCTCGCAGCGCGGTCGCGCGGCGAAACTCGCTTCACTCCCTGCGGTCGTTGCGCTCGGACAATCGCCGCGAGTCAGAGGACGAAGCGCGCGCTGCGCGCGCGCCGACCGCACTGTTGCGCTTCTCGCCGCCCCACAAGTCGCCCCAACCGGGCACCACCCACCGCGCAGAGACGCTCGTGGTGT
>DATIFD010000523.1:0-7010 GCA_035455385.1 Burkholderiaceae bacterium | reverse complement strand
ATCGAGGCCGGCAAGTTCACGCTGCGCAACACGGCGTTCGACCTGCGCGCGCTGATCGACGAGGCGATGGACCTGATGGCCGCGATCGCACGCGACAAGCCGATCACGCTCGATCACCGACTGCCGCCGCAGCTGCCGCAGCGGCTGCTGGGCGATCCGGTGCGGCTGCGCCAGCTGCTGGTGAACCTGCTGCACAACGGCGTCAAGTTCACCGACCGCGGGCACGTCACGCTCACGGTGGCGATGCTGGGCGCCGAGCCGTCGGGCGCGCTGCGGCTGCGCTTCGAGGTCAGCGACACAGGGCAGGGCATTGCGAAAGACCATCTCGAATCGGTGTTCGACGCTTTCACGCAGGCCGATGCCTCGACCACGCGGCGCCACGGCGGCAGCGGTCTCGGCCTGGCGATCGCCAAGGACCTCACCGAGCTGATGGGCGGTCGCCTGGGCGTCGACAGCCGCCTCGGCGAGGGCTCGACGTTCTGGTTCGAGCTGGCGATGCAGCCGGCCGTCGACACGCCGGCCAAGGCCACGCCGCCGCCGATCGAGATGGGCGACCTGGCCGCGCACGTGCTGCTGGCCGAGGACGACAGCGTCAACCAGATGGTGGTCGAGGCCATGCTCACGCGACTGGGCTGCATCGTCGAGGTCGCAGGCGATGGCAGGGCGGCGCTCGGTGCAGCCGAGCGGCGGCGCTACGACCTCATCCTGATGGACTGCCACATGCCGGTGATGGACGGCTTCGAGGCGACGCGCCGCATCCGCGACGATGAGTTCGCGCGCGGCCGCGGCCACACGCCGATCGTCGCGCTCACGGCCGACGCGCTGGCCGGCGACCGCGAGCGCTGCATCGAGTCGGGCATGGACGACTACATGACCAAGCCCGTCAGCAGCGCGATGCTGGCCACCTGCGTCGAGCGCTGGACGGGGCGCAAGACCACCGCATCCTCGCAGTGGTGAAGAATGAGTGGCCGCGCACGGCGGCGCAATCGGAGCGAAGACATGGCCAAGGGTCAGCAGCGCAGCAACAAGGAGGCCAAGAAGCCGAAGAAGGACGCGACCGCGAAGCCGCCGCCGTCGGCGATGCCGCCGATCACCACTACGATCATCGAGCGCGGCAAGAAGAAGGCCAGGTAGGCCGCTTCAAGGGCCGGCGGGCGGGCCAGCGTCAGCGCGCGCGCTCCTGCTGGAGGGCGTCGTTGATCGCAGCCAGCAGGCCATCCGGTGCCTCGGCCATCAGGTTGTGACCCGCCGGCAGCGTGACCACGCGCGGCTTGAGCGTCTCGACGAGCGGTGCCACCGCCTGCGGCAGCGTCATCTGATCGCGCGAACCCAGCACCAGCGTCGCGGGGCACTGCACGCGCGGGGCCGTGGCGGCCAGGCCGCCGTAGGCGTCGCACGCACTGAAGTCGGCCATGAACAGGTTGCCCCCGGCATAGCCACGCTGCATGCGGCGCATCAGCGCGCGGTTGCTGCCATGGATCGAGAAGCCGGGGCCGGGATGTGACGGCTTGGCCGCGTGCGTCGAGTTCGACAGCGCGTTGACCAGGTCGATGGCCGCCAGCACGTCGCGCTGGCACAGCTCCAGCAGCTTGGGCGACACCTTCATCGGGTAGGCGGTGCCCACCATGATCAATGCGCTGGCGCGCGCACCCAGCCGCGCCGCGGCCTCCAGCGCGATCAGCGAGCCCATGCTGTGGCCCACCAGCGCCGTGCGCTGCACGCCGCTGGCCTCGACCAGGCGGGCGATCCACTGTCCGGCGGCCTCGACACCGAGCGGCGTGCCGCCGCTGCGGCCGTGCGCCGGCAGGTCGACCGCCAGCACCGCGCGACCATGATGGGCCAGGTAGCGACTCTGCAGGATCCACACGCTGTGGTCGTGCAGCGCCCCGTGCACGAACACCACGCCCGGCAACGTGGTGTCGAGCGGCTTGCCGCCGGTGTAGGCATAGGCACCGCGGCCGTCGAGATCGACGTTCATGGCGCCGCCTTCTGCGCTGCCTTGAGCGCGCGGCCGAGGTCGTCGATCAGGTCGTCGGCATCTTCCAGCCCGATCGACAGCCGGATGGTGCCCGGGCCGATGCCGGCTGAAGCCAGCGCGGCGTCGTCCATCCGGAAGTGCGTGGTCGATGCCGGATGGATCACCAGCGAGCGGCAGTCGCCCACGTTGGCCAGGTGCGAGAAGATCTTCAGTGCTTCGATGAAGGCCTTGCCCTGGGCGCGCGTAGCGGGCCCTTCCAGTGTCCCGCGCGAGCCCTTGAGTTCGAAGCTGAACACCGCGCCGCAGCCGCGCGGCAGCAGCTGCTTTGCCAGCGCGTGGTCGGGGTGCGATTCGAGCTCGGGGTAGCCGACAGCCTGCACCATGGGGTGCTGCGCGAGGAACTGCACCACCTTGCGCGTGTTGGCGACGTGGCGCTCCATGCGCAGCGGCAGCGTCTCGATGCCCTGCAGGATCAGCCACGCGGTGTGGGGGCTCATGCAGGCGCCGAAGTCGCGCAGCCCCTCGCGGCGTGCGCGCAGCAGGAACGGACCGGTCGTGCTCTCTTCGGCGAAGACCATGCCGTGGAAGCCGCTGTAGGGCTGGGTCAGCTCGGCGAAGCGCCCCGATGCCACCCAATCGAACAGGCCGCCGTCGACCAGCACGCCGCCGACGATCGTGCCGTGGCCCGACAGGAACTTGGTGGCCGAGTGGAGGACGAGGTCGGCGCCGAGGTCGAGTGGCTTCATCAGCCACGGCGTCGTGAAGGTCGAGTCCACCAGCAGCGGCACGCCGGCGTCGTGCGCGATGGCGCTGACGCGGGGGATGTCGAGCACGTCGAGCCCTGGGTTGCCGAGCGTCTCGCCGAACAGCAGTTTCGTCTGCGGCCGGATCGCCGCCTTCCAGGCGCCGAGGTCGCGCGGCTTGACGAACGTGGTCTCGATGCCGAAGCGCGACAGCGTGTAGTGCAGCAGGTTGTGGCTGCCGCCGTACAGCGCGGTCGACGCCACGATGTGCGAGCCCGCTCCGGCGAGGGTGGCGATGGCCAGGTGCAGCGCCGCCTGGCCGCTGGCGGTGGCGATTGCGCCGACGCCGCCATCGAGCGCCGCGATGCGCTCCTCGAGCACCGCGCAAGTCGGGTTGCTGATGCGGCTGTAGACGTGCCCGGCGCGCTCCATGTTGAACAGCGACGCCGCGTGGTCGCTGCTGTCGAACACGAACGACGTGCTCAAGTGGATCGGCACGGCACGCGCCCCGGTGGCCGGGTCGGGGGCCGCCCCGGCGTGCAGGGCAAGGGTGTCGAATGCGGGGTCGCTGTAGCCGGCCATGTCAGTCGGCGCAGGGCCGCTCCCAGGCCGACTGAGCCACCACGGCAGGCGGCAGACCAAGTGAGCGTGGGGGTTCCATGTCGAGGCCCTCCGGGCTGTTGCGTCGAGGCATTGTGTGCTATGTTGATCCCGGCCTGCCCGGGTCGATTCAGGGGAGACAAAGCCATGAAGGTCAGCGACATCCTGCGCGTCAAGGGCGGCACGCTGTACACCGTGTCGCCAGAGGAGCCTTTGTCCGATGCGGTCAAGATAATGGCCGGCTACGACATCGGCTCGCTGGTGGTGATGAGCCACGGCGAACTGGTGGGCATGCTGACGTTTCGCGAGGTCATCTCGGCGATCGTCGCCAACGACGGCAGCGTCGGCGCGACCGCCGTGCGCACGGTGATGGACGACGCGCCGCTCACCTGCACGCCGGAGACCGAGATCGACGAAGTACGGCGCATGATGCTGCAGCGCCACGCCCGCTACATGCCGGTGATGGAGCAGCGCACGCTGATGGGCGTGATCTCGTTCTACGACGTCGCCAAGGCGGTGGTCGACAGCCAGGACTTCGAGAATCGCATGCTCAAGGCCTACATCCGCGACTGGCCGGTGGAGGCCGAGGGCGCCGAGGCGCCGAAGTCCAACTGAGTCACCTGCGCAGGCGGAGCGCGCGGATGCGCGGCCGGTACCTGCGACAATGCCGGGGCCGCAGCCGCTCGCTGCGGCCCCTTGTTTTTGGCCCATGTCCGGCAGCACTTTCGGTCACCTGTTTCGCGTCACCAACTTCGGCGAAAGCCATGGCTGGGGCGTCGGCTGCGTGATCGACGGCTGCCCACCCGGGATGAACCTGAGCGAGGCCGACATCCAGCCCGATCTGGATCGCCGTCGGCCCGGCACCAGCCGCCACGTGACGCAGCGCAACGAGGCCGACAAGGTCGAGATCCTGTCGGGCCTGTACGAAGGCGCGACCACCGGCACGCCGATCGCGCTGGTGATCCGCAACGAGGATGCGCGCAGCCGCGACTATGCCAACCTGCTCGACACGTTCCGTCCCGGGCACGCCGACTACACCTACTGGCGCAAGTACGGGCTGCGCGACCCGCGCGGCGGCGGCCGTGCGTCGGCGCGGCTGACCGCGCCGATGGTCGCGGCCGGGGCGGTGGCCAAGAAGTGGCTGCGCGAGCGCCACGGGGTCCGCTTCGTCGGCTGGATGAGCCAGATGGGCGAGATCGAGATCCCGTTCGTCGACGAGGCACAGATCGCGCTGAACCCGTTCTTCGCCCCCAACGCGGCGATCGTGCCGACGCTGGAGGCGCACATGGATGCGCTGCGCAAGGCCGGCGATTCCTGCGGCGCCCGCATCACGGTCATTGCGCAAGGCGTGCCGCCGGGGTTGGGCGAGCCGCTGTTCGACAAGCTCGACGCCGACATCGCCTACGCGATGATGGGCATCAACGCCGTCAAGGGGGTCGAGATCGGCTCCGGTTTCGACGTCGTCGCGCAGAAGGGGAGCGAGCACGGCGATGAGCTGAGCCCCGAGGGCTTTCGCTCCAACCATGCCGGCGGCGTGCTCGGCGGCATCTCCACCGGGCAGGACCTGGTGGTGTCGATCGCCGTCAAGCCGACCAGCTCGATCCGGCTGCCGCGCGCATCGATCGATCGGAAGGGACAGCCCACCCGCGTCGAGACGCACGGCCGCCACGATCCCTGCGTGGGCATCCGCGCCACGCCGATCGCCGAGGCGATGCTGGCACTGGTGGTGATGGACCACGCGCTGCGCCACCGGGCACAGAACGCCGAAGTGGCCCTGGCGGTACCGCCGATCGCCGCGGCTGCGCCGGGCACGCCGCGTCGGTGATCGCCGCCGGACGCTGGCGATCCGTGCCGGTGCGCGCCACAGCAGGGGGGCCATGACCGCCGGGGTGGCGCTGCGCCCGTTTGCGCATGCCTGGTTCTGCTACTTCGCGGCGATCGGCGCGTTCTCCTTGTACGCGCCGCTGTGGTTTCGCGAGCAGGGGCTGAGTGCGCTGGCGATCGGCTCGATCGCGTCGCTGCAGTCGTGGACGCGGGTGTTCGCGCCGTACGGCTGGGCGTGGCTGGCCGACCACAGCAACCGGCGCCGCACGCTGCTGCGCCTGGCCGGTGGGCTGTGCGTCCTGTTCGCGCTGGCGCTGGCGCTGACCGGTCGCTACGGGGTGGCCGCGGTCACGTTGTGCGCGGTGCTGCTGTGGGCCGCCAATGGCGCGGTGATGCCGCTGACCGAAGCGTCGCTGGCGCACCAGCTCAACCTGGCCGAGGGCGGTGGCGGTGCCGGCGGCCGCTATGGCCGCACGCGGGTCTGGGGTTCGGTGGGATTCGCCACGTCGGTGCTGCTGTTCGGCGCGCTGCTGAACGCGCTCGGCGTGCTGGCCTGGCCATGGCTCGAACTGGGCCTGTGGCTGTTGCTGTCGGTGGCGCTGTGGCGGCTGCCGTTGATGAGCGAGGCGGCCCACCACGCCAGCGCACCGGCCGGTGCGCTGGCGGTGCTGCGTCGGCCCGAAGTGGCGTGGTTCTTCGCCGGCGTCTTCCTCACCGTGCTGGCGCACGTCAGTCTGTACGCGTTCTTTTCGCTGTTCGCGGTGTCGTTCGGCATGAGCGAGACCACCATCGGCCTGCTGTGGTCGTTGGGCTTGCTGCTCGAGATCGCGTTCTTCTGGACCCAGGGCCACTGGTTCGAGCGCCTGTCGATGCACGACTGGCTGGTGCTGGCCGCCGTGGTGGCGGCGCTGCGCTTCGGCCTCATGGCGGCGTTCGGCGGCTACATGGTCGTGCTGCTGCTGACGCAGCTCACCCATGCGGTGACCTTCGCGGCGCAGCACGCCGCCTGCATCTCGCTGGTCGCGCGCTACTTTCCGGGCCGGCTGCGTGGCCGCGGCCAGGCGCTGTACACCACGCTCGGGTATGGCGCGTCGGGCGTGGTCGGCGGCGTGGCCGGCGGCGCGCTGATCGAGCGCTGGGGCTACCCGGCGGTGTTCTGGGCGTCCAGCGGCTCGGCGTTGCTGGCGGTGGCGTGCCTGCTGCGATCGCGCCGTTGCGCGCGGGCCGCCGCCTAGGGGATTCCCAAGCCCCTGCGGGGCTGTCATCCTGTGTCGCAGTTCGTCGCACGGCCGGTGCGGTTCGTCGCACGCCAGGCCCGCACCGGGGCCGCCATCACCTAGACTCGCGGCCGCCCGGAATCATCCACCATGAACCGCCCGCGCAAACCCTGGATCATCGGCGCTGCCGTGGCGCTGGTGGTCGGCATCGCGGCCGCAGTCGCGGTGGGCCGGAGCGACCAGCGGGGCGGCAAGAGCAAGTCGATCGCCACGCTGGAGTTCCAGTCGCGCGAGGTGGTGCGGCCCGTGTGGGCCACGATGCCTGGCGTGATCGAGTTCTCCGGCCCGCTGGTGGCGCCGGATACCGCGGTGGTGCGCGCCAAGGCCGCCGGCACGCTGGTCGGCCTGGCGGTGCAGGAGGGCTCGCGCGTCAAGGCCGGGCAGTCGCTCGGCCACATCGACTTGGCCGAACTGATCAGCCGCAGCAGCGAGCGTCAGGCCGCCGCCGATGCCGCCCGGGCGGCGCTGGCCCAGGCCGAGCGCACGCATGCCAGCAACGAACGGCTGGCCGCGCAGTCGTTCATCTCGCCGATCGCGCTGGAGACCTCCCGCTCGCAGCTGGACAGCGCGCGCGCGATGTACGAGGCG